>JBJHCA010000098.1:0-10808 GCA_050485785.1 Saprospiraceae bacterium
TACCTTATTTGTCTTCCGGTTGGCCACACTTATGGATTTAATGTCGATCACCCCGGTTATCTTTTTTATTCCGAACACTTTGATGTGATTGCGGAACACGATATTTCAAGTCCTTACAGAGTAGATATAGTTCTCAGAAGCGTATCCCAACCCCAACCCGGTACGGATGTGCCATCATCAGAACCGGTGGTGCTCCGCAATGTGTTTTTTGCTACAGGGTCATATCAACTTCGTCCAGAGTCAGGAACAGAATTGGATCGCTTAATCAGACTTCTCAATACCTATGAAACGATGCATATTGCCATTCATGGCCATACTGACAATGTAGGCGATGATTCCATGAATATGGAGTTGAGCCGAAATCGTGCCCGCTCGGTTTATGAATACCTCATAGCTGGTGGTATTAGCGCCCAAAGATTGCAGTACGACGGATTTGGCCCGCACAGACCCATTGCCGACAATGATACCGAAGAAGGAAGACAGCTCAATAGACGAACAGAATTTATTGTGGTAAGTCAATAAAATAATAGAATATCTGATATAGATGCTGAGCAGTTTACAATAGTATGTATTAATAATTAGCACAGCTTAAGAATTTGATTTGTGAAGATAAAGTGTTAGATTCGCCATTATCTAACTTCACTAAATCAAGTCCATTATGAAGCCGCTAACTCTACTGCTCTGCATTTTTATTGGTCAAGGGCTATTAGCCCAAATAACCATTACCAGTGATGATTTTTCTTATCCGGTTAGTCCGGATACAGCATTTTACATGACTGTAACTCAAAGTTTTCTTCCACAGGAAGGAAACAATGAAACCTGGAATTACGGTTTCCTGTCTGCAGGTACTGAAGTTTCTGAATCCTACCACCCTTATGACGGACATCCGGCATATCAGGAAGCTGACTTTGTATACCACTATAATCCCAGCTTAGGTGCCGTAAACATAGTTGGGAGTGCGGAATACTTTGTTCAAAATGAATCGGGTGTTTACTATCTTGGTTTCAGAACTTCTGCAAACAGTTATTCTTTAGCAGGAGCTACAGGCAATCCTGCCGATGTCCTTGTGATGCTGGAGAGCCATAATTATCACGGGAGTGAAGTGCAATTGTATGTATTTCCTTTAACCGTAGGAAGTGAATGGACATCGGAGTATGTTGGAAATACACACTTTGAACTCAGTGTAGCCGCGTTCGGACTTAATCAGGTTCCGGGAATGACGAAGCAGTATTCAACTATTGAGAGTAATGTTGTTGGTTGGGGGCAGGTTACACTTCCGATGGGGCAGGGAAGCTTTGACGCCTTGCTCCTCAAACAGAAAAGATCATATGTAGATAGTGTTTTTCTGTCAGGGAGCCCGGCACCACCTGCATTACTGAGTGCTTTTGGGATTTCTCAGGGCAATAGCTGGTCAGTACAATATTATCAGATATTGATCAAAGGGCTAAAAGGTCCGGCCATGACCATCAATACTAATGCCAATTTTTCTGCTGTCACCAGCGCCCGATATACAACTATGGCCGGTGATTTGGTTTCTGTAATTACACCAGACAGGCATAATTTACTGGTTTATCCTAATCCTGCGGGTGCTAA
Source organism: Saprospiraceae bacterium (assembly GCA_050485785.1). Taxonomy (GTDB): domain Bacteria; phylum Bacteroidota; class Bacteroidia; order Chitinophagales; family Saprospiraceae; genus JBJHCA01. The sequence goes on from JBJHCA010000098.1 coordinate 1,594, forward strand.
TTTGCACATAGTTATGGCTGATTTAAATGGGGGCCCATGGCATACTGAAGTATACGATATGCAGGGCACGCTTAAACTTAGCAAAGTGCATGAACTTGCAGGTCATGATCAACTCACAATTGATGTGAATTCATTGCCTGCGGGTCATTACAGCTTTCAGATACGCGATTACGATGGAAAGCTAAAAGGAAGTGGAAGTTTTCTTCGGTTTGAATAAGCGAAATCCTGCTGAGTCGTACATTTAAACTTCAAAAGCTACGCCCCATCGCCGGCTGTCAGCGTGTGCCTCCAGTTGATGGCCGGTGAGTTTTACGGCATTGATACCACCAAAATACAGGTTTTTCATTGACCACGGCGTATGGGAATACCGGTCGAAGGGTTCTGTTTCCGGCAATTTCAGGCCGGGTTCTGTATCAAAACCATTGTACTGAAAGTGAAGACGCGGACTTTCAATGGCCTTTTGCAGCGAATAGTTGTCTTGCAAAAGGTAGCGAAAAAACTGCGCCAGCATATAGGGAATGCGGCCGGCACCACCTGTACCCGCAATAATGATTTCACCACTTTCGGGATGTTGGGCAATGACCGGGCTCATCATACTGGCCAGGCGTACATTTTCTGGCCAGCTGTGAAATCCGGCGGGCATTAATATGGCTTCACCCAGCATGTTATTCATCATGATCTGCGTGCCGGGTATCACAAATCCACTGCCTTCACCATTGGTCATGGTAATGGCCATGGCATTGCCGGCGGCATCTGCCACAGAGATATGGGAGGTGTTCCCCCTTTTGTTGGGCAATGCATTGGACAACTGATGGCGCAATCCTGCACCCTTATCAACATTCTGCTCAGCATAGGTGAAAATTTTGGCATATGCTTCAGGCTGCATGCTGTGTGGAGCGTTGTACCAATCATCGGTCAGTATGAGCTTGCGGAGTATTTCACCACCCATTGACGGTGCCGGAACAGTATGAAAGCGGTAATTGCCGGCATTAAATGAAAGCGGTTCAGGAAATTGAATCCGGTATTGCTCAAAATCTTGCCTTGTCAGGTGACCGCCATCATTTGCACAGGCCTCGGCTGTTTTCAGGGCTGGCTCACCTAGGTAAAACTCTTTGCTTCCGTTCCTGGAAAAATAATCGAGAAAATCTGCCAACTGAGGCAGCTTCATGATATCCCCGCTGCGGTATAACTTTCCATCAGCCCTGGTATACATGGCTTTCCCTTCGCCGGTGCTGAGCAGAATTCCCTCGAGCAGGTCAAAGTCCAGTTGCTGAAACGGATCAACTTCTGCACCCTTAAACCCCAAGTTTACGGCTTGTTCCGCCAAACGGGTCAGAGGAATGGTACATAACTCTTTGTGTATGGCTTCTATCCCTGCCGGAATACCCGGAACAGCCATGGAGCCCAGGCCGGCATGAAACACTTCCGAACTGTCTCCGAATTTTACGGTATACGGGTAAAAATGAAGTTCGTCGACGTCTTTTTTTTGCGACGGGGTTTGGCAAAAGAAATCGATCAGACCAAACTGCCTTTCGGCAGTTGAATATACCGCAAATGCCCCACCACCCGGAGAGCTCATGCAGGGCTCGGTAACCATGGAGGTGAGGAGTGCAGCCAGACCAGCATCAAAAGCATTGCCTCCATCCATGAGTATGTTGGCTGCTGATTCTGCTGTCTGTCTGTGTCCCGCGGCTACTGCACCTCGCTTGCGATGTTTTGCTTTGGCCATACGCCCACAAAAAGTTATGTATAATCAATCAAAAAACCAGGCGGTCAAGATACAACGCATTACTCAACAGATCGTGATATTCCACATCAATGTGCTGAGGTGTGGTCGTAAATGCAGTAACCGATATGGTGCGCACCACTTCGCGGTCCATACAAAAACCATAGGGTTGCCGGTTATCGGGCATTTTGTGAATCTGTACGTGCCTGTCGTGATCAGCCATGTCATGTTGCCGGAACCATTGTGTGTACACTGCGCGTCTTTGGGCAGCCTGTTCATGGTTGTACAATGGTGCGCTGCAGATCAGAAGTGGCCTCTCGGGCGAAAAAAATCTGAAAAAGCGATGCTCACCGTCCCATTTCAGTTCGATGATCTGCCGGTAAGGCTCGCTGTGGAAGCAGAGTAGCGTAAAGGGCTCAATTTTGTGAAGCGGATATGCTGATAGTGAGCCGGGTAGAGAAGGCGCAGCAAGCATATCCAGGGTAATGAGGCCCCTGCTGTGACGATATGGTAGATGACGTTGATGTTTCCCGAAAGCTCCGTTCAGCAATACGGCAATTCTCCCGTTGCGGGCACAACCCGCCCATGTGCCACCGGCTTCGCCATCGCGAGGAGCCAACAACTCAGCGTTCTGGTGAGTAAACCCGACCGGGGGCAATGCCATTTTTCGTGCCGGCGACTCATCCCGGTTGACCACAACCCTAAATCGATTGCCGGCTAGTGGAAAATAAGTAACAGTACACATGGTTTTGAGCTAGGGTAAGCGTTTCATGGCAGCCTGCAGGGTGTTGATCAGTAAGCCTGTGATGGTCATGGGGCCAACTCCGCCGGGCACCGGACTAACGTAGGCGGCTTTTTCCACTATGCTCTCAAAATCGGCATCGCCGGCAAGCCTGAACCCGGATTTCCGGGAATAGTCGTCCACGCGGTTAGTTCCCACGTCGATAACCACTGCTCCGGGTTTGATCATGTCTCCGGTAAGGAAACCGGCTTTGCCGATGGCAACGATCACGATATCTGCCTGTTGCGTATAAGTTTCGATATTCCTTGTACGACTGTGAGTAAGAGTAACCGTGGCGTTTCCGGGAACCCCTTTTCTGGACAGCAGAATACTGACGGGAGTTCCCACAATGTGGCTACGGCCAATGACTACGCAGTGCTTGCCGTCTGTATCAATGTTGTATGCTTTGAGTAACTCCAGAATACCCAGTGGCGTGGCAGGGAGATAAGTTTCCATACCCAGTACCATTTTGCCCAGGTTGGCCGGATGAAAACCATCTACATCTTTCAGTGGGTCAATGGCTTGATTTACGGCCTCTTCACTGATATGCCGGGGCAGGGGCAACTGCACGATGTACCCGTCAATACCTGGATCGGCATTGAGCTGCCTGATATTCCTGATGAGTTTGTCTTGCGTTATGTCGGCCGGTAAGCGAATGAGCGAAGAAATGAACCCCGCCCTTTCACAGGCTTTCATTTTGTTGTTCACATACACCACACTGGGTGCATGTTCGCCAACCAGAATAGCTGCCAGGTGTGGTCTTTGTATTCCTGCCTGTTCAAAACGATCGCTCTGCGTTTTGATGGATTCCTGAATTTTTGTGGCGGTACCTTTACCATCCAGAATTGTAGCCATAATCAACGGAAGTAGGGTGGTATTGCCCAAAGGTAAAGGAAAACGGGGAATTCTTTTGTTTTCAGGGATACTTTACCGGCGGTAAAATCTCGAATATTGCTACTTATCCCACAAGAAGATTTTTGAATCTGCCCGTGGCTTTGGTCACGTCGCTCAGTTCACCCCGCTGCTCCACATAGTCCGCAAAATTACCCTCAAACCACTTCGGATTGCCGTCCAGCTCAAACGAAAGTATATGCGTGGCCAGCCTGTCGATAAACCATCTGTCGTGCGAGATGATGAGCACGGTTCCGGCAAAGGAATCGAGCGCTTCTTCCAGAGCTCTGAGCGTGTTGACATCGATGTCGTTGGTTGGCTCATCCAGCAGCAATACATTGCCTCCGTCTTTCAGCGTCATGGCCAGATGGATGCGGTTTCGTTCTCCTCCGCTTAATACACCCAGTTTTTTCTGCTGATCGGCACCGGCAAAGTTAAACTTGCTGATGTAGGCTCTGGTGTTGAGGGTCTGATTACCCACCTGAACTAATTCATGCCCCCCTGAAATGATTTCGTAAACAGTTTTGTCGGGCTTAAGATCTTCATGACTCTGGTCCACATAGCTCAGCTTCACGGTTTCTCCAATGTGTACCTCACCGGTATCGGGCTTTTCTTCGCCCACAACCATCCGGAACAGGGTCGATTTGCCGACACCATTAGGGCCAATGATGCCCACAATGGCGTTGCGTGGAATTTCAAGGGAGAAATTATCGTACAGTTGTCGGCTCCCGTATGCTTTGCTGACATTGTTAAGTCTGATGACGTCGTCACCCAGCCTGGGTCCGGGCGGTATGTAAAGTTCGAGTTTGGCTTCTTTCTCTTTGCGGTCCTCAGAAGCCAGTTTTTCATAGGCACTTAGCCTGGCCTTGCTTTTTGCCTGACGTGCTTTGGGGGCCATCCTTACCCATTCGAGCTCGCGCTCAAGAGATTTTCGACGCTTGCTTTCCTGTTTTTCTTCATTGGCCAGGCGATTGGCCTTTTGCTCCAGCCAGCTTGAGTAATTACCCTTCCAGGGAATGCCTTCTCCACGGTCGAGTTCAAGTATCCAGCCGGCTACATTATCCAGAAAATACCTGTCGTGCGTTACGGCAATCACCGTTCCCGGGAAGCTCTGTAAATACTGCTCAAGCCATGCCACCGAAACGGCATCCAGGTGGTTGGTAGGCTCATCGAGCAGCAGAATGTCGGGTTGACTGAGTAGTAATCTGGCCAGGGCAACACGCCTTTGCTCCCCACCGGAAAGATGGTCAACAAGTTGCTCCGGATCTGGGCATTGCAGGGCGTCCATGGCCCGTTCAATTTTGTGATCCAGATTCCAGGCATCCAGGGATTCCAGCTTTTCCGTGAGTTCTCCTTGTTTCATGATGAGATCGTTCATTTCATCATCTGACATGGGTTCGGCAAACTTCAGGTTGATGGTTTCGTATTCCTTCATAAGGTCGGCAATCTCCTGCACGCCTTCAGCTATGACGTCTTTCACTTTTTTGCCGGCTTCAAGATGCGGTTCCTGTTCCAGCAATCCGATTTTGTAGTCTTTGTCAAAAACTATTTTGCCCTGATAATTGGGATCCTTACCGGCAATAATGCGCAGCAGGGTTGACTTTCCGGAACCGTTGAGGCCCAGCACCCCAATTTTGGCTCCATAGTAAAAGGAAAGATAAATATCCTTGAGTATTGTTCTATTGGGCGGGATCACTTTGCTCACTCCCGTCATGGAAAATATGATACGTTCTGACATGTTTTTGATTTTAGCGGTGCAAATATCGTTAAAATTTACCCTAATTTTTGGGAAGCTCGTAATTGACGGGCACGGGTTTTTTGTTTTGATATCTCTTTGTTGTGCGGATGATCGCCGATTTGGCCGGTTGCCGGTCATGTAAAGATTTCAACCGCTACGCGAAAGGTATTGGTATGAGCATCGATTATTGCGCTTAGCCTTGATGAATATCCCCCCCCCATGGATACCACAACAGGGATACCGTGTTTTTTGCACAACTGCATTACGTACCGGTCGCGTTGGGCACAGCCGGCCATGCTTACCGCCAGTTTTCCCAGCTTGTCGGTAGCCAGAATGTCTGCTCCGGCCAGGTAAAAAACAAGCGTGGGCTCCACCCGATCAATGAGTTGTGGCAACACATTGCTCAGTATTTTCATGTAAAGCTCGTCATGGGTACCGTCCGGCAAACCGATATCGAGATCAGACTTTGCTTTAATGGCAGGGTAGTTGCGTTCACCGTGCATACTGAAGGTGAATACAGCGGGCTCATCGCTGAAAATGCTGGCCGTCCCGTTTCCCTGATGCACATCCAGGTCAACGATGAGTATTCTGGCATCTGGTTGCCTTAAGAGTTCGAGCCGGGCGGCAATGGCAAAATCATTGAATACGCAAAAGCCTTCTCCGTGGCCTGCATGTGCATGATGAGTGCCTCCGGCAATGTTCAGGGCAATGCCGTCTTTTTTAGCATGATCCACACAAGCTGCGGTACCCCCTGAAATCACCATTCCGCGTTCTACGAGTTTTTGTGTAACCGGCAATCCGATTTTTCTTACTTCTGAGGCCGTAAGTTGAAGGTTGAACAGTTTGTCGATATATTCACCGGTATGGGTCATCAGAACTTCATCGCGGGTAAGAGGTCGCGGACGGAAAAAACTGTCTCCGGTTACAGTCCCTTCGTAAAGCAACTGCTCGGGCAATAGCTCGTATTTCTCCATGGGGAAGCGATGCCCCGGGGGTAGTTCATATCGGTAACAAGGATCAAAGGCAATGCGCATATTTACTCAGAAAAAAAATCAAAGGTATACTTCGGTATACCAAAAATTGTATTTTTGCACTCGCTTTTCAGCCAAAGCGAAACAAAGGCCGGAACTTCTAAGTTCAGGCCGGTGTAAAAAGCACTTTGAAAGGGGGATTAGCTCAGTTGGCTAGAGCGCTTGCATGGCATGCAAGAGGTCACCGGTTCGAGCCCGGTATCCTCCACACTCTTCTCCTCAGGTTTCCGGTATCGAAACCTCACTTCCATTCCTGCTTTCGATTTTTTTGTTCCTCTCTGTCCGGATATCATAGGCATTAAGGACATTCATCCGGCTAGTTTAGTTGCAAAGTAAGCAAGGGTGTCCATGTTTTGTTGCAGTACAAGGGTTTCCCCCTTCTCTTTAATCCGGAAAAAATGACGGGTAGTTCTGACAAAATTGGCCCTGGACAAATTTTTATTGCACATTAATTCCTGAACCAATCACCTTGTCAGTTGTATAACTTATATTTAGCCTTCTAATCGAAAGTTATCCTGTAAGGTCATTGGACTGAAAGGTGTTTTTGGTATATAAGATGAATACGGCATGAAGCTTTTTTATCCATTGCTGTTACTGGTTTGTTGTTTTGGCTTTGTTCCGACATCGGTCAACGCACAGGTGTATGGTGCGGGCGGTGATGAGCTGGGCGTGATCTACAGTCGCTTTTTTACGGGCAATGGAAGTATTCATACCAATGGCCGCATTGGCTTTTCGGCACATATTGGTTATGTGGAAACCTTTTACAAAAACCGTTACTGGAGTGTTGAGATTAATGAATTGAGAAATGTGAGGGAACTTCGTCAGAGTTACGATTTCCAGGGGCCGTTTACATCGTCGCGGTCATTTATATATGGTAAAATTAATAATTTTTACACCCTTCACGGTGGATTTGGAAAACAGAACTTTTTTGGTGAGCCATCACAGACAAGAGGGGTTGCCGTGGGATACAATTACTCATTCGGGCCGGTTTTGGGATTGTTGAAGCCTTATTACCTCGATGTTCGCCGACCGGTAGACCAAACAACAAGCGATATTGTGCGCATCAAATACAGTGAAGAAACTGCCGCTCAGTTTTTGAACATTAACTCTATTTATGGTGCCAGCGGATTCAGAGTTGGACTCAATGAAATTTCGGTGGTACCCGGAGCAAGAGGGAAAGCGGGGCTTGTGTTTGACTTCAGCCACAGCGAAGAGTTCATCCGCGCCATTGAGGCCGGTGTGATGCTTGATCTGTACATGCGCCGGATTCCCATTATGGTTACCCAGCCCGATAATTTTTACTTTCTGAATCTATACGTAAGTTTGCAGCTCGGTAAACGTTGGTAGCCCATAACTCATTTTTATGCTGATCGATCTTCCCATTGTGGAACCCAAGCCCAAAGTAAATCGAAAACCTTCGTGGTTGCGCGTAAAGTTACCTGTTGGCGAGGACTTTAAACGAGTCCGTCGCCTGGTTGATGAATACGACCTGCACACAATTTGCCAAAGCGGCAGTTGCCCAAATATGGGTGAATGTTGGGGGGCAGGGACTGCAACTTTTATGATTCTTGGAAATACATGCACCCGTTCATGTTCATTTTGTGCCGTTAAAACCGGTCGACCACCCGAGTATGATGAAGATGAGCCCCGCAGGGTTGCAGAAGCCATACGCCTGATGAAAGTTAAACATGCCGTAATTACATCCGTCAATAGGGATGAATTGAAAGACCGTGGAGCAGAGATATGGTATCAAACAGTAGTTCAGGTGAAGGAACAAGCTCCCGGCACAACCATTGAAACCCTGATCCCCGATGTAAAGGGTAATTGGAATGCTTTGGAACGAATGATCAGTGCCGGGCAGGAAGTGGTTTCACACAATATGGAAACTGTAGAAAGCCTTTACCGAAAAGTTAGGCCCCAGGCAAAGTATCATCGAAGCCTTGAGCAGATCAAACGCACCAAGGCCTTCGGAAAAAGAACTAAATCAGGCATTATGGTTGGGCTTGGAGAAAAGCCGGATGAAGTATACCGCATTATGGATGACCTGATTGAGAATAACTGTGATGTGCTCACCATTGGGCAGTATCTTCAACCAACTCCGATGCACCTCGAAGTGGTGGAGTATATCCATCCTGACATGTTTGCGCATTACAGAGAAGTTGGAATGAATAAAGGCTTTGACTTTGTTGAAAGTGGCCCCCTCGTAAGATCCTCCTATCATGCAGAGCGTCATCTTTGATACGGCATGCACTTTCGCCATTCTAATAGAATTGTATAAGCTGCTTGTGCTGAGTTAGACTATTAGATCTGGTGGTGTATTTTCTGTAAAGTTGCCGTGTATCAGCGAATAAACATCGTATAACTGAAACCGTGGGGCGGCATACCATGGACTTTTGAAGTCTTCGGTTTGATAGCCAAGGTATTCAAGCGTTGATATGATATCAGTATGGAACAGACTGCTGTCAGGCCTGAAATTGGATTTTACTTCAATCTCAAGCCCTTCCGGTATCGGGCCAATATCTTTGACAAAGCGTATTTTATAAGTTTTTGACATCCTCACATTTGAATTCTGTACACCCCTTACATCGGCATATCCAAATAGATTAGCCGTTTAAGAAAACAGACATTGAAAATATACATATAAACTGCATGCCCCTCTGATGTTGAATATGCCCTGCGTAACAAAGTTAAGGCTTAATAGTTAACGATACAAGTTCAAGTTGGTACAAATTTTTAATAAACATTCTATAAGTATAAAAATGCTTTATATGTTGATTTTATCTGTACTCTATAGTATATATCATTTAGTCGTTTTTTGTGATTGTTGTTGTTGTGTATTTATTAAAGAAATAGAAATATAAACGATACAAATAGATGGTAACTAAATAATATATAAAAATTAAAATTTGGATATAAAGAAAAATATACATAAAAGTCTGCATAATGGGTATTTTTCTTAGCCAAATACCAAATTCTTTGACGGGGTCTAAAATCAGTTTTACTTGGATGGTGAGGTTCCGCTTTTATTCTTGAGGTTGGCTATATAGT
>JBJHCA010000099.1:0-10797 GCA_050485785.1 Saprospiraceae bacterium
GGTTTTCTATCAGAAGGATAGGGATGATAAAACCTGTGTTACGTTTACATTGATTACCAGCATCACCGGCGATACCGCAACTTGTGAAGTTTGTGTCCGCGTGGTGGATGAAACAGGACCGATTATTGACTGTCCTGACGAACCTTTAACATGGTCGATTGAAGCAGACGGTACATTGACCATCAATGCTGAAGACCTTGAAGGTCCTGGTGGCAGTACTGACAACTGCGCCGTCAACGCACGATTCATCAATGTAGTTGGAAATACAACTGCAGACTTTACTTGTGATGATTTGGGTGAACATGTGCTTCTCCTGATAGTCGAAGACATTGCCGGGAACCTGGACACATGTATAGTGATGGTGATCATCACCGACGATAATGAAACTTCACTTACACTGAACCTTTCCACTACCGCAACTTCATATACCGGCACCATGGACGGAACGGCGAGTGTTTCCGTTTCAGGCGGATCAGGGAATTATTCATTCCTTTGGAATACCGGTGCCGAAACCTCTGTAATTACCGGTCTTGGTGCCGGTGAATACAGTGTAACGGTAACGGATATACAGGCTGGCGGTTGTGGTTTTGTTACCACTTCAGGAACTGTTAGTTCAGGAGGAAGCATGTCAGTTTCTATGGGCAATGTTTCAGGAACTGTTGGATCTGTTGTCAGCATACCGGTAACTGTAAGCGATTTCAACAACATAGGCTCCATGAGTTTTTCCATTGACATTGAAGATGCAGGACTGGCTGAAATTACCGGATTTGGCAATTTCAATCTGCCCGATCTGGATGCCTCCAACTTTAATATTGCCGAGGGTTCATTTTCATGGACTGCACCTCCCGGACCCGGAGTAACACTGGATGACAACACCGTGATTTTCACCATTGATGCTGAGATTATCGGTACGGGTGCTAATGGAACAACCGAAGTATCATTTAGCAATGCTCCAGTAATCATAGAGTTTTCAGTCATCACAATGGGTGAAGCTTACCTGATACCGCCTTCAGGTTATCAGCTTGTATCCGGAAGCATTGTGGTTATTACGGATGAAGAAATCAGTATCAGCGGGTTTATCCTTACTGAAGACGATTTGCCTGTAGGGCAGGTTCTGGTTTCCACCCAAAACAGCAACTTTGGAACATACCTTACAGATACGACCGGCTGGTATGGGTTTGATGATATTCCGTTTGGAAGCCAGACTACCATTTCAGCCTTTAAGGACATCAATCCGCTGAATGGCATAACCACGTTTGATGTGTTACTGATCCAGTACCACATTATCGGGCAGATGAGTCTGACTTCCCCGTACAAGAAAATTGCCGCGGATATCAACAACAACGGTTTCATTGAAGTTGGAGACATGATACAGCTGAGAAGGATGATCCTCCTCATAGATGATGACTTTCTGGATCCTTTTACCGGGATTAAGAATAATTATTCATGGCGCTTTGTTTTGCCCGGAGTAGTGGACGAAAATTTAGCTTCATCAGTAGTACCGCCTTTTGAAGAGGTACTTACTTATCCAAACATCACACAATCTGTTTCAGAAGGTAATTTTGTAGGAGTTAAAATAGGTGATCTGAACAACACCGTTTCTCCTGAAGCAATGACTCCTCAAAATGGAAATGAAGCACAAGCCCATGCAGAAATCAGATCGCGGATTGACTTTGTGACAGAAGACCGTTGGGTGAGACAGGGCGATGTATTTACTGTATACCTGAACGGTAAACAGCTGAAGGACATCATCGGATTCCAGTTTACGCTTGATGCTGCCCCCGATGCACTGGAACTGATCAGAATCCATGATAACAATGACTTTAATATAAACGACCAGAACTTTGGCTTGCGGTTCATTAACGATGGTCTGATTACTGCAAGCTGGAGTGAAGTGGATATTCCGCAGAACGGCAATTCACCGGCTATCAGAGTTACTTTCAAAGCTCTTAGAACCGGAATGCTGAGTTCAATGCTCGATATCAATGCCCGGTTAATACACAATGAAGCTTACACACGCTCACTTGAAACTCAGACACTAGGACTGGTATTCACACCAATAAGTGATCTGAAAGGTGAGTTTAATCTTGAACAGAATATGCCCAACCCCTATGTTGAGCATACTTACATTCGATTTGAACTACCGGAAGCAGCATACACAGATTTCACTGTGTTTGACCTTACCGGAAGAGAGATTTACAGTTCCCGGGAATTATTGCAACCGGGCATGCATGAAATCAGATTCAATGCAGATGAATTCGGACTCACTTCAGGTCTTTACTATTACCGTGTTTCCACCGATGAGCATACTGCGACAAAAACAATGATCCTATTGCAGTGATGATTGACGGTTGTATTTAATATGACCGGAGGCAGGCCTTAAACGGCCTGCCTTTTTTTGTGCTGTGTACAGACAACATGACACGGGAGTGCAACTCACAGCCAAAAAAAGCGTTTTCATCTCTATCTTTGTGCTATGGCCGGAATTTACGTTCACATACCCTTTTGCAGGAAGGCATGTACTTACTGCAACTTCCATTTTTCAACTCAGGTAAAATACGTGGATAACATGGTTCAGGCCATCATCACGGAGCTGGAAATGCGGGCTAAGGACTGGAAAAACGTAAAATTCAATTCTCTTTATTTCGGTGGTGGTACACCTTCCATACTTAACCATGATCAACTGTTCCTGTTGATGGATCAAATCAGGTTTCATTTCGAATTGCTGCCTGAAGCGGAAGTAACCCTTGAGGCCAATCCGGATGACCTCACTTCTGATCACCTGAGTATGCTGAGCACTGCCGGGGTCAACCGGTTAAGTATCGGGATCCAGTCGTTTCAAAACCGGCATCTCCGGTGGATGAACAGAAGTCATGATGCAGAGCAGGCTCTTCAATGTTTAGTTGATGCCCGGACAGCCGGATTCGGCAATATCAGCACAGATCTGATCTATGGCTATGCCGGGCTTACCGGTAAAGAACTGGACAATGATATCGAACTCCTCACCGGGGCCGGTGTAAGGCATGTTTCAGCCTACACCATGACTATTGAACCCGGAACGGCCCTTCAGTTCCAGTACAGAAAAAAGTTATACACCGAACCGCCTGACACCGCAGTGGTACAGCAATACAAAAAGATATGTACAATACTGACCAATGCAGGTTTTGAGCACTATGAAGTTTCCAACTGGGCATTGCCGGGCTTTCGGTCAGGGCATAACAGCAGCTACTGGACCAAGAAACCTTACCTGGGGCTTGGCCCTGCAGCTCATTCATTTGACGGCTCTGTGCGAAGCTGGAACGTTGCCAACAACATCAAGTATATGAATGCGCTGGCCAACCGGGAATGGCCGGCTGAAAGTGAGACGCTGAGCAGCACCGACGTGTACCACGAATATGTGATGACCGGGCTGCGCACTGCCAAAGGCGTAAATTGCAGTGAACTGACTTCCATGGTCGGTGCGGAAACCTGGAAAAAACCCTTTGATCATTTGGTGAAAAAAGGTTGGCTTGTTCCTTCATCTGGCAGCCAACAGAATGACCCGGAACATTCATGGCGAATTCCGGAAGAGCACTGGCTGATGTCGGATTCCATTATTGCCGAGTTGTTTATCGACGGACAGAACTGAAGTGGTATTGAACTTCCTGTAGTCAAATGGGTTTCACTCCAAAAGAGTCTAATATGTCTTCCAAAGCAGGGAAATACAACGAACTCAGTCCTGACGAAGCCTATGTAATACTGCACAAAGGCACGGAAGCTCCATTTTCAGGGGAATACAACAACTTTAAAGGAACCGGGATTTTTGTGTGCAGGCAATGCAATTCACCGCTTTACCGGTCATCAGATAAGTTTGATTCGGGTTGCGGATGGCCCAGCTTTGATGATGAAATAAGTGGAGCAGTAAAGCGGGTGACCGATGCAGACGGTCGCAGGACAGAAATTTTATGTGCTGAATGCGGGGGGCATCTGGGACATGTCTTCACCGGGGAACGTTTTACGGCGAAAAATACCCGGCATTGTGTCAACAGCCTTTCTTTGCGATTTGTCCCCCGACAAAATAATCCCAAAACTGACAAGCCTGGAGGGTGAAATGATTCTTTAACAAACTGAAAATAATCATGTCGGACATCAGGATCATATTCGCTACTTGTCTTTTGATAGCAGGTATTATTTTGCACCCTCAATCAGTTAATGCACAAAATGCCATGGATAAAAAACTCGAAAAAGCAACTTTTGGTGCCGGATGTTTCTGGTGTGTAGAGGCCATGTTTGATGAGCTGAAAGGTGTGGTTTCCGTTTACCCGGGCTATACCGGCGGACATACCGAAAACCCGACTTACCAGCAGGTATGTTCCGGTACAACGGGGCATGCCGAAGTGATACAAATAAGCTTTGACCCGAAGGTGGTAAGTTATGAATTCCTACTGGAAGTATTCTGGCATGTGCATAATCCCACCACACTCAACCGACAGGGAAATGACGTGGGTACACAGTACAGGAGTGTAATTTTTTACCACGACGACGATCAGCGGGAAGCAGCGGAAGCTTCACTGAGAAGAACAGATGCTTCAGGCTTATGGGATCAACCCATTGTCACAGAGATTTCTCCGCTTAAAACCTTTTATGTGGCTGAGGATTATCACCATAACTACTTTGCCAATAACCCAAACCAGCCTTACTGCAGCATGGTCATCAACCCGAAGGTTACAAAATTCCGAAAGCAGTTTGCCGACAGGCTGAAGCAGGATTAGCTATCTTCGCCGGATAAAAGAAAGTACCATGCTTGGACTCAAACTGCCTACCGACCCACGCTGGGCGAACAATGCCGAAAAATCGCTGGAAGAGATCCTGACAGATCATGCATACTGTGAACAGAAAGCAGCTACAGCATGCATTTCACTGATTCAGCAATACCCCGACAAGGAGCAAATGGTTCGCGAACTTGCACCCATTGTTACCGAAGAATGGGGACATTTCAGGCAGGTTCTTCGCGAGATGGATCAACGAGGGCTCAGATTGGGTCATCAGCGGAAAGATGAATACGTCAATGCATTGATGGACTTTATGCATAAAGGCGGCAGCCGGGATGAAAGGCTGGTTGAGCGCCTTCTGGTGTGTGCATTGATTGAAGCCAGAAGCTGCGAGCGGTTCAGGGTGTTATCCCTGCATATAGAAGATGATGACCTGAAACAGTTTTACCATCAGTTTATGGTAGCAGAGGCTGGCCATTACCGCTTATTTATTGACCTGGCCAACCTCTACGGCCGGCCTGAACAAGTGAAAGACCGCTGGCAGGAATGGCTCAGTTACGAAGCTGAAGTGATGGCAGGGCTTGAACTGCGCGGTGATCGCGTTCACTGATCACCCTCCTGTTCAAGAAACCGTATGTTTCTCATCAATCCCCGGTATCCGGTGCGCTTAACGGCCGACTTGCCGAACATGGACTGAAACACATCTTCAGTCAACTCTAGCCATTCACCGCGTGTTTTTTCCAGCAAACCCTCACGAGGTTCAAATTCAGGCTCATGGTGGGGAGTGCTGAACCGATTCCACGGGCACACTTGCTGACAAATATCACAACCAAACATCCAGTTTTCCATTTGCCCTTTAAATGAGGCCGGAATTTCCTCCTTCCGCTCTATGGTGAGATAGGAAATACACTTTGACCCGTCCAGTGTGTAGCCGCCGGGAGCAATGGCTCCTGTTGGGCAGGCATCAATACAGCGGGTACAGGTGCCGCAAAAATCCTTGATCGGCTGATCGGGTTCCAGCTCCAGATCAATGATCAGTTGAGACAGAAAGAAGTACGACCCTGCCCGGGGATGGATAAGCAAAGTATGCTTCCCGATCCACCCCGTTCCGCTCAGTTGTGCCCAAACCCGCTCCAAAACTGGTGCCGAGTCCACGAAACAACGCCCGGAAACTCCGCTGCCAACATGCTCGCTGATCGTTCCGAGCAATGTCTTCAGCTTGCGTTTCAACACAAAATGATAGTCCGTACCGTAAGCATAGCGGCTGATTTTTGGCGCATCGGGATCTTTCTGCTTTTGCGGATTATGATAGTTGTAAAGCAGCGAAATCACCGTTTTTGCCCCCGGAACCAACTGTCCCGGATCAAGGCGAAGTTCAAAATGATTCTCCATGTATTGCATGGACCCGTGATAGCCCTGCTTCAACCATTGTTCAAGCCTTTGCTCTTCCTCATCAAGCCGCCTCACGCGCGAAATTCCGGCAAAAGGGAAACCCAATTCGCGGGCCAGCGACTTCACTTCTGCGGTAAGTTTCAGGCGTTGCTGCTTATTCATTGCGCTAAGTTAGCGGGCTTTAACCAAAAGTTCTTCATCATTGCCCCTCAAAACAAACCTGGTATTCCCGCCACCATTGAGCAGGAGTTTGTATTATTGGGGTCAGTTTTACCCGGCAACCTGTGTTTGACGGTTTTGGCGGGTAGGGTGATGTTTTTTTATAACTTTTTGTTCTGCACTGTCCCGAAATGAAAATTCTCCACACTGCCGACTGGCATATCGGACAAATGTTTTACAACTTCGACCGCACTGGGGAACACGTTCAGTTTTTGGACTGGCTGGTGGAAACTATTTCCCGTGAAGCTGTTGATGCTGTGCTGATCAGTGGCGACGTGTTTGATACTGCCAATCCCCCGGCTGAATCGGTGCGGCTGTTTTACTCTTTCCTTCGCGAAGCCGTAAGATCCAATCCCCACGTACAAATTATCGCCATTGCCGGCAATCATGACAGTGCTGCACGGTTTGAATCACCCCGGCCCCTGCTCGAAAATTCCCGGATTCACCTGATCGGGACCACTAATCGAAATGCGGCCGGAGAGCCCGACTTTAGCAGCCTGCTCATTCCGCTTACAGACAAACAGAACCGTGTTAAAGCCCGTTGTATGGCCATACCCTACCTGCGTCCGGCTGATCTTCCCCACCCTGCAGAAGGGTCTCAAACCTACTCTGAAGGGGTGGAAGTATTTTACCGGCAGGCTTACCATTTCGCCCAAAGCACAGAAGATGCAGATATTCCGCTCATCGTTATGGGGCATCTACATTTGTCCCGGGCCGAAGTAACGGATATGGACAAGCATGAAAGAGTGATCATGGGTGGTCTGGAAGGCATTTCACCGGACGTTTTTGGTGAATCCACAGTGTATACTGCTTTGGGGCATATCCATAAGGCTCAACGAATCGGTGGAAACGGGCATATTCAATACAGTGGAAGTCCGCTGCCCATGTCTTTTTCAGAACACCGGTACCGGCACCGCGTTTTTATTGCTGAGCTTGATAGTGGTGGTGAGATGACCACCTACAGTTGTGAGGTGCCTGTAACCGTTCCATTGCTCAGGATTCCCGAACAACATGCACTATTGCCTGATGTGATCGATTGTCTGCAAGCGCTTCCGGACAGCAGGGATAACGAACAACTTAAACCCTTCCTGGAAGTAAGGGTATTGCTTGAACAGCCGGAACCATCGCTGCGACATGTGATTGACCGTGCACTCACCGGCAAGTTTGTACGGCTGGCAAGAATAGATATTCGATATCCGGATATTTCCGATGCCAAAACTAAAGAAAAACCGGTCAATTCGGAGGCCCTTCGAACGATGACACCGGAGGAGGTTTTCAGTAAAACCTACGCCCTGACATATAACACTTCGGTACCGGACAACATGTTGCAATTGTTCCGCGAAGCTGTCAACTCAGCCCAAACAGAGCCTGAATAAATCATGAAGATACTCCAAATTCGCATCAGAAATCTGGCCTCGCTGGAAGGAGATACGGTGATAGACTTCACCGCTGAACCGCTTCTTTCTGCCGGCTTATACGCGATTACGGGGCATACCGGATCTGGTAAATCCACCCTTCTGGATGCACTTTGTCTGGCACTTTATGGAAAAACACCGCGCTACCAGCATGGCACCACCACCGGAATACAGATTCCCGACATCGGCGATCAGACCGTCAGTCAGGGCGATGTGAGGTCGATACTTAGGAAAGGTACCGGTGAAGGGTATGCTGAAGTGGATTTTACAGGCATTGATGGTGAAGTTTACACTGCCGGCTGGTATGTAAGAAGAGCCCGGAACAAGCCCGGAGGCAGGTTTCAGCAGGCAGAGCTCACCCTGAAGGAAACTGCATCGGGGAAAGTGATTACCGAAGGGAAAAAAGAGGCAGAAACAGAAATTGAAAGGTTGGTAGGGCTTAGCTTTCAGCAGTTTACGCGTTCAGTTTTGCTGGCACAGGGCGACTTTACCGCATTGCTCAAGGCTGACGCCGATGAAAAAGGGCAACTGCTTGAAAAACTCACCGGTACGGAGGTGTACAGTCAGATATCCAAAACTGTGTATCTCATGCACAAACAGGCCATAGATAAAATGGCCAACCTTCAGACATCATTGAGTGAAATCCAACTGCTGAGTGATGAAGAACGGAAAGAGCTGAATCGGGAGCTGACTTCGCTGGCAGCAAAGATGGATGAGGTCCGTCAGGACATTGACCGCTTTAAAGAGTGGATTGCTTGGTACGGGCAGCTCGACAAACTACGTGCCGATATGGCATCAGCAGAATCAGACCTGCAAGCGGCAGAACGAAGTAAAGCTGAAGCCGGCGAACGGGAGCAGCAACTGAAGCATGTTGAAGGTGTTCAGCCATTGCGCGGCCCGGTGAACAAGGCCAATGATGCTGTTGAAGCTTTGAAACGCTACCGGAAGGAGCTTGAAGCGCTACTGGTGCAGGAGAAACAGTTAAAGCTTGAGATTGACAAGGTTGACAATGCCCTTGCTGTAGCCCGGATTGAAGAGAAAACCGCCCGTAAGCAGTACAATAAAGCCGCTCCTATGCTGACTAAAGCCCGTCAACTGGATGTCCAGATCAGGGATAGACAGGGGTACTATGATGAACTGCATGAAAAGCACAAAGCCGTTGTTCAGCAACATGGGGAACACAAAACCCGGGTTGCAGCAATTGTTGCAGAGACAGAAAACCATGAAAATGCGTTGAAGAGCATTCAAAGCTGGTTAAGCGACAATGAAAGCATGGCCCATATTCCGCCTCAATGGCAAACCTTACTGCGAATGTTGGGAAAAGCGTCAGCGCTCCAACTTAAGAAAAGCACTCTAGCGCAAAAACTTGGGGAACTGCACAACAAAGAGATATCCCAAAAAAACAAAAACCTACGCATTGAAAAGGAAATAGCAGGAATCGATCATATTCTGGCACAACATCGGGAAGAAGCAGCCCGAATTGAAGCTACTCCGGGTCTGGCAGAACTGGAATCGCTGGACAATGAGCTGGACGTATTACTGCAACATCTGCAGGCCAAGAAGGAAGCGTTGAGAATGTGGCGTGACAAACGGGATGCTGATACTGCCGCGAAACTCAAAGCAAATCTGCTCAATGAGCTGGTAGGCAAGGAATCTGATTTAACGCGTGCGCTTGGCGAAAAAGAAAAAAAGAAAGAACAGCATGCCACTGCGCTGCAAACTGCGGAAAACATCCTGCTGAGGGCACAGCTGGCGGCTACAGTCGGGGCCGAAGAGCTCAGGAGCCAATTGATTGAAGGCGAACCTTGCCCGGTTTGTGGCAATACTCATCACCCTTACAGCAGGGAACACGAAATTGAAGACCGTCAGACCAATTACCTTACTGAAGAAGTGAACCGCTACCGGAAGTCTCATGAGCAAACCCTGCAACAGGTCAGTCAATTGACTGAAGCCATCAGTCAGAATCGCAGCAGGCAAAATGAACTGCAAGCCGAGCTGATTTCAGAACAGAGAAAATCCGAATCGTTGCAGGAACAATGGCAGCCCTTTGCTGCCCTGATTGGCACTGAATCTGGCGAAGAAGACCCGGAGAAATACCTGACAAGACAGATTGAGGAGTTAAACAATAAGGAAAAACAGTTGAGGGTTGACATGGAACGGCTGCGACACGCAGCAAAGAGGCTGAGGGAGATTAACCTTGCCGTAGATAAGCTCAGGAATGAAGCCCGGGAGCTGGATAGGGAGCGCCACGAACTGACCGTTGATCTTACCCGGATTACGGAAAACATCGCTGCAGAAAATCAACGCATTGAAACACTGAACAATGACCTTGAAATGCTGATTGGCGAACTGAATGAGTATTTCCCCAACCCAGAATGGTATGAGTCATGGCAAAATGACCACTCAAAATTTGAGCACCGGATGCAGGAGTTCAGCCGTTTATGGGTTAACCGAAGCAGGGAAAAGGAAACCCTGATTAAAAAAATTACCGAACTCAGGCATACATTGGCTACGGCCAACGCCGAAAGTGAATCATCCGGAATGAGGATGAAGGAAATAGCCGAAGAAATGAGCCTTTCACAAGCCGCGCTAAAAGTTCTGAAGGATGAGCGCAGCAAGTTGCTGAACGGAGCTGATGCCGATGCCGTGGAGCAGCAACTAACCGAAGTTATAAAACAAGCCGGAAAGAAACTGGAAACGTGCAGGCAGCAATCGGAATCTCTAAACCTGCAACGAAACACCTGCAGTACACGAATCGCCAAAACAGGGGAAGAAATGGATGCTCAATCTGTGAATCACACCCGGTCTGAAGAGCAGATTACCCGATGGCTTGATGCTTATCAGTCAGACACGGGCACGGCTTTGAGTCTTTCGGATGCAGAAAAACTGCTCAGATTGCCCGCAGAATGGCTTGACAATGAACGCCGGGAACTGGAAGCCATACACAGAAAAGTGGAAATTAGCCGGAGTTTGGTGGCTGAAAGACAAAGCAAGCTGCATCAGCACAAGGAACTTTACCC
>JBJHCA010000100.1:0-10772 GCA_050485785.1 Saprospiraceae bacterium
CCTTTGGAATTCATTGATCCATTGATCTATCGCCCCTTTTTCATACTTTTGGTTCATATCTTTTTTTGAACTCAAAAGTATTGGCGCTTATCAGTTAATACAATATGCACTTCGTCGGATGCTTACTCACTAACAACTACAGGATCTCAGTTATTCTGCATTGAATTTTAGATGTTTAGACGCAGAAAAGAAAATTTATCGCACATTGGCACAACAATTATTACCGGTATATTATTGAGATTGACTATTTTAGCCATTCAATTCCTTTTTTTTCTTTATCACTATTGTACACATTTAATTTTTTACTAATGAAGAACTTTTACCTTCTTGCCCTGATGGGGATTATGTTGCTGATGGCGGCCTGTTCAGACCAATACGATCTGACTGATGAAGAACAAGAGTTAGTTGGTGTATGGAAAATGAAATCCTGTGATTACACTGGCACAACTACATCGACCTATATGGGTGAAACCCATGTGTATAGTTATGGAGGAGAGGCTTATGACATATCCGTTGAAATGAATTTAAAAGAAAATGGTGAAATGCACACATCGGGTTCTTACACTGTTTTATTTTCCTACGAGATTGATGGTTTTGATTTCGAACAGGAAGTGTCTTACGGATTTTTTGAAAGCGGTGGCACATGGTCCAGGTCAGGTAATACACTGACCATGATTGAAAGCAATGGAAAAACCAGTACAGCCGAAATACTTTTCATTTCAGAATCCACATTGGATCTCAAAATTGAGGGAACTCAAACCCAAAGTCAGCAGGGCATGGTGAATGTGATTGAAATAATCGCCTATATGTCATTCGAAAAGTAAACCTTCCATGTTACCCTATAAATAAAGCTGTGACAATCAAGGTGTTACAGCTTTTTTCATTTTGGTAACATCCAAAATCAATTTACCCCCAATCCGATTTCCGGTCACTTTGCAGTTTGGTTAGTTCAAAAGATTGGATGAACCGGCAGCTTCCGGGAAAGGTTTAATTTGGCCGGGCTATATCTATTTGATTGGAAAGATATTTACATTTACCCCGTCATGAATTCGTTCAGATCATTACGATCTTCACATGGAGCATGCAATTATTATAGGTATCATCATTATAGCACTGATATTGTTTGCTATTGAAGTGGTTCGAGCGGATATCATTGCCATTGGCGTCACCCTCACTCTTTTACTATCTGGTTTCCTGACAGTTCAGGAAGGATTTTCAGGCTTCAGCAACCCGGCAGTGATCACGGTGGTGTGCATGTTCATTCTGAGCTCCGGTCTACTTCGAACCGGGGTTGCAGATTATGTTGTGACCGGCATTCTGCGTGTTGGCGGAGAAAGCCCGGTATTGCTGACTATATCCATAATGGTCGCGGTTGGGATCATGTCGATGTTTATGAATAACATTGGAGCAGTAGCCGTGCTGCTTCCGGTGATGTTTGCCGTGACCAGAAAAACAGGCTACCCGGTCAGTAAGTTATTGATCCCGTTATCGTTCGGCTCATTGCTTGGCGGACTCATCACACTGATCGGTACTCCTCCCAATCTGCTTGTGTCCATGGGGCTGGAAGATGCGGGATATGAAGGATTTCGTTTGTTTGACTTTGCACCTACAGGTATAGCTGTAATGCTTACCGGTATTATTTACATGGCTTTAGTTGGCCGCTACCTGATACCGGAGCGCGAACCCGAAGTTGACCTAACTCATCATTACAGTATTGATCAGTATCTCACAGAAGTAGTATTGCCCAAGGGGTCGTCATTCATTGGAAAAACGGTGGAGGAAACCCGGATCAGAAGAGATATGGGATTACTGATCACAAGCATACGGCGCAAACTGGAGGGAGGAGTGGCTTACAAGTTTGTGCCCTCACCCCATACAATGTTATTGGAGAATGACCGTCTGATTGTAGAAGGAAAATTTGATGATCTTGTGCGTGCCAAGCAATCAGGTGCCCTGGAAATACATGCGGAAATTAAGTTCAATGACAAAGAGCTTACCGGCAAGGGAACAGAACTGGCTGAAGTGGTAGTGGCACCCAGAAGTCAGCTTGTTGACATGCGGATCAAGGATTCAGATATCCGACGCCGGTACGGAGTGCTGGTACTTGGCCTCAGACGCCGTGAACGCAGGGTTCAGGATAATTTTGTGTCAATACCTTTACATGTAGGCGACGTACTTTTGATTCAGGGCACACCCAGAGCGATAGCTGACCTGTCCCGGTCATCGGATTTTTTGGTGGTGAAGCAATTGTCACACGAAAACCGCGATATATCCAAAGCTCCCTATGCACTGGGAATAATGGGTTTAGTAATCCTCACGGCAGCATTTGGGCTGCTTCATATTTCCGTGGCAGGGCTGCTTGGTGTGCTATTGATGGCGGTTTCAGGTTGTGTTCCCATCAGAGGCATCTATAAAACCGTTGAATGGCGGGTAATTTTTCTGATTGCCTGCATGATACCTTTGGGTATTGCCATGGATGAAAACCATACCGGCACTGCTGCCTGGCTGGCAGGGTATATAGTGGATTATGCCGGGGGCTACGGTCCGCTTTTTGTTTTGGCCGCCCTCTTTATTTTCACCACTCTCATCACAGAAGTTATGTCAAATGCTGCTGCAGCAGTATTGCTTGCTCCTATTGGTATAGCCATTGCAGCAGGCTTGGGTGTAGAGCCTTATCCTTTTATGATGGGCATTGCCATAGCCGCTTCCACCACTTTTCTTACGCCAATCGGGCACCAGGCCAATGTATTGGTATACGGCGCCGGAAACTACCGGTTTGCCGACTTCCCGCGTGTTGGTGCCATCCTCAACATCCTGGTTTTTATCGTATCCATGATACTGATTCCCATCATCTGGCCTTTCCACTATGTTTAATTTCCGCTTCAACGGGAAAAACACAGCTTACCACTATTTAATCCCCGTCATTCACAGGCACCTGTCCTTCCCCCGCACAACAAAAAGATATATAAAAAATTATACCCATACCGCTTTTCAAGCAAAGCCTTCCGGGAACCATTACTGCCTTCTCCAAAAAGCTACAGACATTCATAGAAGCTGAGTTAGCTGAAATCTGAACAGGAAGCATGTGGGATATTTGAATGGATATCTCTTTGTGGGGGCACAAGTGCCCTGAGAAAATGATCAGGCTGCAGGGAAAAAGAAAGGCGACGAAGTGTGCCGCCCTTCAAGACACTAATGATCCCTAAACGTTTTATCCTCCTGCAAACTTAATAAAAAATACTAATGCAATGCTTATGATGAGGCCTAAAAATACTTTGCCCAGATCGAGGCCTACATTTTTAAGAACTTCTTTGCGGACACCTTTTTTGCGCAACATGAACTGAATGGCAATTTCGCGGCCGGCCAGCAAGCCGATGAACACCCAGGTAGTGGACATGGGAACGTTGTTGAGCTCTTTAAAGTAGTATAGCACCAGACCATAAATGACATCAATTATAGTAGCTGAGCGAATGTCAACGGTATTGGTTTTGGACAATACGATTTTTTGGATCTTACCACCCCGGCTGTAAAAAATGTAAGCCAGCATGCCCAGCAGCACAATTAGGGAAAAGATGAGATCACCCTGAGTCAGATCGCGGGGCAGGTACACAAAAATGTTGGCAAAGTCCTGAATGAGCCACTGCCCCCACAGAAAGCCCGTGGCCAGCCACTGCATTACACGCCAGTAACGCAGTTCCTTGTCCTTGATGGGGTTTTGTATAAACCTCTTTTCAAGCACTTTGGTGATAGAAATATACACCACAATAGCCGCGGCAAACGCCACCAGGTACCCCGACATGGACTTAACCGTCATGCTGTACAGGTTTTCCTCATTAAAGAAAGTGAGGATCATGAAACTGGTACTTACCGGAATACCGCTACGCGTTATCATTAACAGCACAATGGGGGGCAGCAGGTAATACCAGTGAAAATGTTCCGGATGGGGATACTTTTCAAGGCGGCCGTAGGAAACATCACCATCGTAATGATACCAGCCGTAAACCAGGGTAAAAGTGAGAATAGACCCGGCAAACAACCACAGCACAAACCATGTGATCTTTGAATTGGATGCCAGAAAGGTTCCCAGGGTTTGTATGCTGTCGTTGCCCACCACAGAGTAGGCAGCAATGATAAAACCCAAATACATGATCAACATAGAAAGCTCCATAACAGACGATTACATGGCCATTAAGCCGGTGTGCAGCAAGGTGATAAAACAGGCTTCGATGAGCATTGGACGGGCCGGATCAAACAAATATCAGTTTTTACCCCGAAGATGAATTCAATTACGGTGCAAAATTTAGGAATGTTTCTCACAGAAGAATATTTCGAATGTTAACTGTGTATTAATTTTCTACATCTACCCCATTTCAGGAAAGCATGTTTCCGACTTTTTGATTACGTTTTCCGGATTCACATCACGCAAGTTTGGCAAATTTGCTTAAATTTAGGGAAAAATACGCATATGCCCCACGAAATCAACCTACAACCGTTATTCAGCAAGGACTGGTACAAAGTATTGCGAGAAATCTGTTTTTGCCTTACTCCGGTAAGAGACGCGAATTTTTATTCCGACCCGGCACAAATGGCAGCACGGAAACAATCGATGGACCAAGACCTTCAGCGGGCAATTGGACGATTACCGGTTACTGAAGTACTGCGGTTGAGGCAATTTCTGAAAGTATTCAGCAACGCCTGGCTCAGCCATCTGGGGTTAAGCCCACTCATCAAAGGGACAGCTGCCGATAAAGAGAAGTTTTTGGCCGGCCTGGCCAACAGCGATATTCCCGCGTTCAGAGAAGGGTTTCAGTCCGTGAAACGCCTGGCGATGCTGCAGTTTTACGGGAACCTTCACCATGAAGGTATGCAGCATTTCTCCAGCCACATCGGGTTTCAGCATCATGCATTATCGGCATCAAATCCCGAACCGGTACGGGGGTGCATAGAACAACCAGGAGCATACTACGATGTGGTGATCATAGGTTCGGGGGTTGGAGGCAGCACCATGGCTGCCCTTCTTGCCACTTCGGGCCTCAAGGTACTGGTGATTGAGAAAGGAGGCCGGGAACAGCCTCAGCCACCCAGTGAACAGGGCATGATCAATACGCATTATGAACAAAGCGGCAGTCTCAGCAACCTCGATCACAGCATTTTAATGCTGGCAGGGAGTACACCGGGAGGCGGCAGTGTGGTCAACTGGCAGGCATGCCTTGAAACTCCGCCCGAAATTCTCGATGAATGGGTCCGGGTAAGCGGAATAAGCCATTTCAGCAGTCCTGAATTCAGGGAATATTTTCAGCGGGCGGGAGCTATGATGGGGCTTGTAAAACCGGCACAGCACAGCAGGCAAAATTCAAACCTGCAACATGCATGCCGGCAACTCAATTATGCCTGGAAGGAAGTGGAAAACAATCTTAGTATAACCGGAAATACCACTGCAGAAGAACTGCAACTGAACGGCCTTACCGGCCTGGGCGACCCTTCGGGTCTCAAGCAGAGCATGCTGAAAACAGCCCTGCGCACTGCTATTGATCATCATGCCGAGTTGTTATGCGGAGCCACAGCACAAAGGGTACTTCACAAACAAGGTGCGGTGTACGGAGTAATGGTGGAAATTAACGGTCAAAAAGAAGTGATCCGTTGTAAAACGGCAGTATCCTCGGCGGGAGCTATTCACACACCGGCTTTACTGCGTCGGAGCGGTCTGGTGCATCATGATATCGGTCGGCATCTTTACCTGCACCCCGCAGTACCCGTCACAGGTCTTTATGATCATAAGATCAAAGGCTGGGAAAACCCACCCATGACATCAGTTTGCAGGCAGTTTCAATATATGGACGACAATTACGGTTATCTGATCGAGACCCCGCCGTTGTATCCGGGATTTATGGCCTTGGCCACACCCTGGCGCAGCGCTCAGAGCCATCTGGGTTACATGAACCGCGCTGCCTATACGGGAGCGTTAATCGTTCTGTGCAGAGATCGGTATCCGGGGCGGGTTGAAGTGAACCGAAAAGGTTTGCCGGTAATCCACTACCGGTTGAATGCTTATGATCGTCATCATTTGATTCACGGAATGGCCGAGGCTGCCGGGCTGCATTTTGCGGCCGGTGCCAGGCAGGCTGATGTGCTGCATCAGCAATCGGCACCGTTTGCACCGGGAGAAGCCGATCCGCATGAATACGTCAACCGTTTTAGCTGGGCACCCAACAGATTTACCGCTTACAGTGCACATCAGATGGGCACCTGCCGGATGGCTGCCGGATATAATGACGGGCCGCTGACACCGGAAGGCATGACCAGGGAAGTCGAAAACCTGTATGTGGCCGATGCCTCGGTATTTCCGGTTTGTTCGGGAGTTAATCCTATGCTTACCATTTCAGCCATGGCCCATTTCATTGCCGAGCAGGTATTGGCCAGGCAAAGCCAGGTAAGCATGGTGTAGCAGCCCTGCCTCACAATCAATGCTAATGGTTTGTTCCGGGCACACCCTGGGCTTCAGGGCTAGCCGGAAGCTTTCATCAGTATTGCTTTTTCGCGCAGAAATTCCTCTTCGGTGATAGCTCCGTCGCGTTTAAGGGTATTGAGCCTTTCAAGCAGTTCAATCCGTTTCAAGGCCAGATCAAAAGCCTCCTCTTCCTCCGGAGAAGGATCACCACGGGCTTCCCGTTCATCCCTATCTTTTTGTGCCTTCATTTCGTCAAAGGCCTCTACAAAGCCGGTGGCCAATACACCTACGGGCAGGGCAAACATACCGATACCAAGTATGGCCAGCACTGCCCCTAAAAGTTTGCCGAGCGGAGTAACGGGGAATATGTCTCCGTATCCCACCGTAGTGAGTGCAGCAGACCCCCACCACATGGCTGCGGGAATACTGGAGAACTCATCGGGCTGAACATCATTCTCAACCAGGTATAGAATGGATGAGGAAATGATGAGATAAAACAGGAAGAATACCCCGGCAATAGTGAGCTCCGTGCGTTTCTCAAAAAAAACTTTGGCGAAAACCTCCATGGATTTGGTGTACCTGCCCAGCTTAAAAATACGCACCAGACGAAGTAACCTGAGTAAACGTAGCACCCTGAGATCCACGGTAATGAGGAACGGCAGGTAGAACGGGGCAATGGCCAGGAAGTCGATCACCATCATAAAAGTGAGTGCATAAGATGCCCTGCCTTTGATAAAATGCCGGTATTTGGGATTGAGGGTAATGGTCCATAAACGCCCCACATACTCCACCGTAAAGATGATGACGGATACCAGTTCGAAATACCAGAAAAAAGCACGGTATCGTGACTCTATCCAGGGTACGGATTCCACAATCACCATAATCACGCTGAGCATGATGAGCACGGTAATACCGATGTTGAATACTTTGCCGTAAATGCCCGATTCGGGCTCGACATTGAGGATGTCGTAAAGCTTGCGCTTAATTGAACGTTCCACAGGTTTTCTGAAGTTGAGGTTTATAGCAGCGAATATATGCGATTAAACAACAGAATGCAAAACAGAAAACTGATTTTTCCACGATCCTCAAAACTAATCCGGTTCAAATGCAGGATACAGGACTTACGGAAGCACTATTTTTAATATTGCGACAGAAGCTAAATGCAGGGATACGCACAACAAAGAGTGATCAATAAACATTTGAAGCCCGGCAAAAAGTCTGACTCTAAAAATTTTTCGGGCCTGCTGCGCTATGCAATGCCGGGCCAATAATGCAAGCTCTCGCCTCACCTTTCCAGAGAGCAACGCGTGCGGTTACCATTCAATCTCAGGGAAAGCGGAAGCTGGAAATCACATGGCAAAGAGAGAATATCGGCCAGACAGCTCAGGGTGTAATTGTGAATCAAATTTTGCAGTACCGGTGCAATGGTCCTATTTATGGCTGACATGCACAAATGACCACGGATGCAGTTGTAAAATAGCGCTGATAGTTGGAGTAGTAAAATTTAAAATTAATTTTGCCCCCTGCAATTAAGAAACGAACCCGGAGAAAGCATGTCAAAAAATCTTCTGATAGTAGAGTCACCGGCCAAGGCCAAAACCATAGAAAAGTATCTAGGCAAGGACTTCAAGGTAAAATCGAGTTATGGCCATATTTGCGACCTTGACAAAGGTGACAAAGGTGTGGTGGTAGACAAGGATTTTGAGTTGAGCTACGTGGTGTCACCCGAGAAGAAAAAAGTGGTAAGCGAGCTTAAAAAAGCTGTCAAAGAGGCTGAAGAGGTATGGCTGGCCACGGATGAAGACCGTGAAGGAGAAGCGATAAGCTGGCATCTTTGCAATGTATTAGGGCTCAATGAGGCCGAAACCAAACGCATTGTGTTCAGGGAGATCACCCAGCCGGCCATTAAGAAAGCCATTGAAAATCCGCGTCAGGTAGATCTCAATCTGGTTGATGCCCAGCAGGCTCGGCGCGTACTGGACAGGCTGGTGGGGTTTGAACTGAGTGAATTGCTGTGGAAAAAAGTCAAAAACAAACTGTCTGCAGGCCGGGTACAATCGGTAGCCGTAAAACTGGTGGTGGAAAGAGAGCGGGAAATTCAGCAGTTCAGTGTTGAGTCGTTTTTTAAAGTCAGTGCCGAATTCACCATTGAAGATGACAAAACCGGGTCAACGGTAAAAGCCACCCTGGATCAACGCTTTGACAGCGAAGAACAAGCCATGGCCTTTCTCGAACAATCCAAAGGCAGTCAATATTCAATTTCCGAAATCAAGGTGAAACCGGCTAAAAAACGGCCATCACCGCCCTTTACCACCTCCACCCTGCAGCAGGAAGCCAGCCGCAAGATGGGATTCAGTGTAAGCCGAACCATGCAGGTGGCTCAGCAACTGTATGAAGCCGGGCATATCACCTATATGCGAACCGACAGTACTCAACTGAGTCAGACCGCATTGCATGCCCTGGCTGAGGCCATAGAGGAAGAGTACGGCAGTAAATATGTAAAAACCCGGCAGTATGCTTCCAAAAAAGATCTGGCCCAGGAAGCCCATGAAGCCATCAGGCCAACCTATGCCGGGAAGAATAAAATAAGCGGCAGCAGCGAAATGGTGCGATTGTATGACCTGATCAGAAAGCGCACCCTGGCTTCACAGATGGCCGATGCCGAACTAGAGCGCACAACCGTAAGGATAGCGGGCAGCACCATTCCGGAGTATACCTACACCGCCACGGGTGAAGTGATGAAGTTCGACGGATTTCTCAAGGTTTATCTCGAGTTTATCGATAAAGACGAAGACCAGGAGGAAAGCGGCATTCTGCCACCCATGAAAAAAGGGCAGGCCATGATAGCCGGGCAGATTGAAGCCACGGAGCGCTTTACTCGCCCCCCTGCCCGATACAGTGAAGCCAGCCTGGTTAAAAAGCTAGAAGAGCTTGGCATTGGCAGGCCATCGACCTACGCGCCCACCATCAGTAAGATCACGGAATCATCGCGCAATTACGTAGTGAAGGAAAGCCGCGACGGCACTACCCGAAAATATCGCCGGCTGGTGCTGACCAACAATGATATGGCCACGAAAACCGAGGAAGAAAACACCGGTGCTGAGAAAAACAAGCTCTTCCCCACAGATCTGGGTATGGTGGTGGTTGACTTTCTGGATCAGCACTTCAAGGACATCATGAACTACAAGTTCACGGCCAACATTGAAGAAGAATTTGACGAAGTGGCCGCGGGTAAAAACAGTTGGAAAAAGTTGCTTCGCGACTTCTATTTTCCGTTTCACCAGGTGGTTCAAAAAACCCTTGAGCAGGCTGACCGGGCAACCGGGGAGAGGATTCTTGGCAAAGACCCCAAAAGCGGCAGAACACTGCTGGTGCGCATGTCGCGTTTTGGTCCTGTAGCACAGATTGGCACTCCGGAAGAACTGGGTAAGGAAAAACCGCAATACGCCAGCCTGCAGCCGGGACAGTCACTGGAAACCATCACCTTTGATGAGGCCATGCGACTGTTTGTATATCCCAAAACCATAGGTCCGTACAATGATGATGTGATCATTATGAACCTGGGGCGGTTTGGCCCCTATCTTAAATACAAAGAGCTATACGTAAACATTCCCCGCAATGTTGAGCTGCGTAGTATCAACCACGAAACGGCGGTAGCCATGGTGAAGGCCAAAGAGGAAGAGAACATGCCGGTAACCACCTTCCGCGACAAGCCCGTGTATCGCGGTAAAGGCAGGTTTGGGCCCTTTTTAAAGTGGGGCGACCTGTTTGTGAATATTCCCCGCAAGTTCAACCCCGAACAACTGAAGGAAGAAGAAATGCATCAGTTGATTGCCGACAAAGTCGAAAAGGAAAGCAAAAAATACATACAGGCCTGGGAAGAAGAGAACATTCAGATTCTGAATGGCCGCTGGGGTCCCTACATCAAATTTGGGAAAGAAAACCTGAAAATCGACAAGCTGGAAGACGGTAACCGAATGACCACTGATCAGGCTGCCGAACTTAGCCTGGATGAAGTGAAAAAAATGATCGAGAAGCAGATTCCCGATGCATTCAGCGGTAATAAAAAATCATCCGCTTCCAAAGTAGCGGATGGTAAAAAAACAGCCCGAAAACGGACCGGCACCACCCGGACAAAGTCCGGCACTTCTACCCCGCTCCGGAAGTCGATCAAAACAGAGCCCATACTTCGCAAAAAAAGATAAAATGTTGGCATTTAACCTTTTATCTTAGTGGTTGGATTTAAGTTGCTTGTTAACATGTTATCCACAGGTACAGGAATGATATTGAATATTTCACATTCCCATAACACTTAGCAGTTAAC
>JBJHCA010000101.1:0-10399 GCA_050485785.1 Saprospiraceae bacterium
GACAAATAATCATCAAGGTGTTCAGGACGCCATGAGCAACCTGACGGATTTTGGCTTTCGTTGAAAAGCACATGCTTTGTATCCTGTCCACATGAAGATTCCCATTTTAAGTAAACATCCTGAGTATACCCGGCTTGAAATCCGCCAGCCGGAGGCACTTCTTTTGTACTATACAAAAATTGAAACTCCAAGTAACTGTTTCTTAAGCCAACCCAATACACTACAATAAAAGAGGAACATGAAGCCTCTAATATTGCGAAATCTGTACTTGCATAGACAGGTTCAATAATTCTACAATATCTGCTACTATAAAAAGTATCTTGCTCAAATACAATATCTAACAAAAATACTGGATGATCAAAAACCTCATTTATACTTGTTTTATCTGTTTCCACAACAATATCCATTTCTCCTAGTTTGTTTTCGTCTACAATAAAATTATACATATCTACAATTTCAGGATACTGATTTTTAAACAATTCTTTAAATGTGGTATCTAACAGCAAAATAAATAACAAGTCATATTCTCTATTTAACTTACTTAAGTCAGAATCCTGATGATACCTGTTTGAAAAATCTGCCAACTTTACAAATTCAACTTGTGAGTTAGCAAAAGAACCGTAGAATAATAGAGTAAAGCCCAACATACTTCTTAACATAATAGGCACTTTATATATCAATAAAATCGGTATATTGATGGTATCTGATATTTTGTGGGGTATCCACCAGTGTATCTTCATCCTGCGACTCTTCCAGATTTGACCAGGGCATAACTCTGTTATACAAAATTCCGCCCGGAATTACTGATGTATCCAGGCCGGAAGCAAGGCTATCAAAAATCATGAAAAAAGGTTTGTCTAAATCCCTGATTTCAATTTCATTCTGACTATGTAATTGAAATGAATTAACCATTGCAGCAAATAGACTCAGCGCGTAGAGCGTAGAGCATTCATTTCGATAGGTTTTCATTGTGAGGGTATAAAAGATGATGCTAAAGCTACACTTATTTTTTCATAAAAGCAATAGATAATCAAAGTATTTTTAATATAAAGTGATGTACGTACCTATGGACAGGTAAGATTGCCATTAAATAAGGTGTCCTGAGATTTAAAATTCGGATATTCAGTACTTTTGTTGCCACATGCATGTTGAAGCTTAATATTCGCTGAAGGGCAAAGAAAAGACTTCCGGCCAGAGTAAAACAAACCCTGTTTCAGCCTAATAGTATTAACCAGATATGGTCACTTGACATTATGAGTGACAGTTTATGGAACGGTAGAAGGTACCGTCTGTTAAACATTATTGACGATTTTAACAGGGAGGTTTTAGTGTAACGGGTTTTTGACAAACCCATCTGATTTACCTTTTATACAACTATCATCGAATTGGTAACTTCATACGTTTTAAAAGTAGCAGCCGGTTATTCTATCACCATCTTCCTGCTTACTTTGCCACCCCCATATTCAAATACCAACACGTACATGCCGGAAGGTAAATCGTGCAGCGATATAACTTCTGTTTCGGTAAATTGAAAAGTGCGCAACCGTTGGCCGGTAATGTTGTACACATGTACTTTAAACTGAATATCCGCCGGGGAGTAAATATTGAGATAAGCTGATGCGGGATTGGGAAATACCTTTAGGTAAAAATCGCACTCATCAGCAGCAGTCTTTCAGCTTTACACTGCATCTGCTTCTTCCGGCAAATTGCCGGGAACCGGTCGTAGATATGTGCCTCCATTCACTTAGCACACCGTGCGGTTGCCGGCATCATCGTACAAATAGCAGATGCCAGTCAATGGAATCGGATCTTCAGGATCCAAAGGGTCGCCGACTTGGGCGGAGGTCGAAAAAACTAAACCCCGAAGACAAACACCTCATTAATTCATGTGTCAGGGTTGTGAAAATTGCTGATTATCAGTATTTACTATGGATATGTTATCGTCCAACCTAAGTTTTGCAATTCTCTAAGAGTAAATTTCTTTTTCAATGTGTATAATTGATTTTGCGCAACTTCTTCCCATTTGTGTGATTCAAGAAGTTTTCTTTCGAAGAAGTAAACTTTTAAACTGCTATCAGGGAATGAATTTATTTGTGTTTCCCAGTTTCTAAAATTTTGGATGGTGTCAATTTCGCCTGGACCTATGATGTTATTATAGAGGGTGTCAATCATTAAATTACCCTCCACTTCTTTTTTAAAAACGTCATACGGGAGAATGCCGCTCTCTTGACTCAAGCTGTCTTCAGAATGTAAATAGTAGTATATAAATTGATTGCTATTATTTCGAATTATCATTCTGCTATCAACATCTGAGGGAGGGTCATATGTAAATATGCACGAAGTCAATATGACACCAAAGAGAATGAATATTGTAGTAAGATTAAACATGGTATTTGATTCAGAAAATAAAGTAGTAAAACCAATTCATATCATTGAAAACCAAAGGAAAACGATGTATTGGCCAATTTGTAGGGTTCCCGAAATATTTATATGACATTTGATTTGCCAGTATTTCTGTCCAATGGGTATTATGGAAGTGATTTATGCCGTCATGTCTAGCTGCACTTAGCAAGCTGCTTGGACCTATGCGGGTATAGAATCTATAAATTCCAAACTCTCTAGCTTGTAATATATGACCAAATTCATGTCGCACCAAAAATGGATCCAAATTTTGTGAAAACACTCCTTTCCCAACAACAATTCCACGCCCTGGCAATGTGATTCCACCACTTCCATACACTGATCCTAAATCTGGTGTTTCATACATGTTGACTCCTTCAAATTTCCCGACATACTTTACCGTTACAGTTTGATTAGTATTCTCTATTGCATGAGCTCCAAATCCAGTCGACAAATCTAAATCTGCTTTACCTGTGAAAAAATTTACATCTTTATTTGCTGCATCAAGTCCGCCTACGACTCCTCCTAATGCAGCACCACTCACACCCATACGGCTGAGCAAAGGGTCGTACATGCGCCCATTCATGTTGATCAGCGCAAAGTGTGGCATGTGCTCGTGGCCGGTATAGCCCCGATTAATCCACTCCGGCATACCAGGTATATTGTCATACGTCCAGGTGTCCGGATTTCTCGCATTTCCCCAGGCATCAAAATTTTGCTCGGCTACTACTGTGCCGTATTCATCTGTAAAGGCAACTATAGAGCCCAGGTGATTGGTATAGGTATAGTAGTATTCATCGCCACTGCGGTTTTGATTTACAATGGCAATTAGCTTTCCACCCGCAGAAACATAATGCAAGTGGTGGGTTTCGCTACCCATTTTAACACACTCGTAGCTGCCCAGATAGATGCGTTCTTTTATTTGTTGTTGATTGAGCTCTAAAACACTTTTACGTCTTTGCTTATCAGAACCATACCAAAAACTTTGCTCATATCCACTTTCTTTTATCCAACGCGGCTGTTTAAAAGAGGTGTATTGGATATGCTGTATGTCTGTGGATATTGTGTTTTCTGTATTCACCGCATTTACCACTGCATTCTTTGGACCGGGATTGTAATAGTCCCCATAGTTCAGTTGGGTTGGAATATCAAAAAATGTGGTGCCGCCGGCGGCACCCGCAAAAAGATATCAATAACAATCCCAGACAATAATCTCATTAGGACTCTGATACTACCCTGCCTGCAATACGAGTCCTTTCAGATAGTGCCCTTCAGGATGGTGAAGATTTACCGGGTGGTCCATACCCTGAGTGAGTCTGTGGAGGATCTGCATGTTTTTACCGGCTTCAATGGCCGCAGCCCTGATCGTATCCTCAAACAAAGGCGTGCTGACCACCTGTGAACAGGAAAATGTAAACAACAGCGAACCGGGTTTCATGTGCCGCATAGCCATGGCATTCAGCCGCTTGTAGCCTTTTACTGCCGCATGCCGCTTGGCCACATTTTTGGCAAACGCAGGCGGATCAAGCACAACAACATTGTAATCCGCTTCGGGATGTTTGAGGAACTCCATCACATCAGCCGCAAAACTTTTGTGCTGCACCTTTCCCAGGCCATTGAGGCGTAGGTTGTTTTCAACCAGTTCTACCGCAGATGGCGAAACGTCAACCGAGTGAACCAACTGAGCACCGCCATTCATGGCATATACCGTAAACCCGCCGGAATAGGAAAATGCGTTGAGCACCCTGCAGTTTTTACTCACCGTGCCCAGCAAAAAGCGATTCTCCCGCTGATCCAGAAAAAATCCGGTCTTCTGCCCGCCTCCAAAATCCACCTCAAAGGCATGACCATGCTCCCGCATAGTAGTATGTAGGTCGCCCTCACCGGTAATAAACCCTTCATTATCAGGGCCGGCAAATCGTTTTGGCAGCGAAGCCTTGCTTTTATTGTATACCTTTTTAATGTAGGATAACTCTTTGTGGATAGCTTGCGCTATTGATAAAAGTTGTCGGTGCATACCCCAATTGTGGCATTGCACCACCGCAGTCTCGCGGTACACATCCACAATCAGCCCGGGCAGCATATCCCCTTCACCATGTACCAGCCTGAAGGCATCCGTATAACCGGGACGCGGCAAACCATGCTTAAGCCTCAGTGCAGCACAGCGGGCAATGGCAGCATCCCAGAATTTCTGATCAATGGGTACCTGTTTGTAACTGAGCATGCGCACGCAAATGCTTCCCTGCTGGTACAGTCCGGTTCCCAGAAAACTACCCTCATGATCCAGCACACTCACGATATCCCCCTCTTCAATATCATCATCCATCCTGTGCACTGCACCGGAAAAAATCCAGGGATGAAACCGCTTTA
Source organism: Saprospiraceae bacterium (assembly GCA_050485785.1). Classification (GTDB taxonomy): domain Bacteria; phylum Bacteroidota; class Bacteroidia; order Chitinophagales; family Saprospiraceae; genus JBJHCA01. Next base: position 4,771 of record JBJHCA010000101.1, read on the forward strand.
CAGATTGCTCACGGCCTTTGGCCAGCCATACCACCTTCATATAACCGGCACCTTATGCGTGAGATAGTGCTTCAGAAACCCTGTCAATACGCTGAGACCCACTTCATAGTGATCGTTGTTGTTGATAATCATATCCGCCTCATCCAGATATGGTTTGATGTATCGCTCATAGGTGGGTGCTACGTGGTTTTCGTATCGGTACAGAACATCGTCGAGCGGGTAATTGCGTTCAAGTCCGTCGCGCTTTATCCTGCGTATAACTTTCAGATCCTCACGGGCCTGAATAAACAACTTCATCGATAGCTGAGAAGCCACTTCCCTGAAATGGAAAACAAACAGGCCTTCAACCAGTATAATGGGTGCCGGTTTATACACCAGCAAGCGGGGCTTGACCAAGGGGTTGTTGAATGTGTATTCCATTCGCTGAACTTCCCGGCCATTGATCACCCTGTCGAGCTCTTCAGCCAATGAATCAGCATGGATCGACTCAGGGCGGTCAAAATTCCTGACCCCACGGCTGTCTTTTTCCTGTTGCTCACGGGGATAATAATAATCGTCCTGCGAAATAAAACAAATATCGTCCTCGGTAAAAGCACTCCGTAGCGCATGGATAAATGAAGTCTTCCCACTACCGCTTCCTCCACATATTCCGATTACCAGGGGTCCGGTGCCGGCCATATTTCAGTTTTGCATCAAAGGTACGCAATTCAACCATATAGGCCATATGCCGTATTAAAGCTGAATGTTGTACTTTTGTGCTCCGCTCAATCAATCCAAGCTTTCAGATAATTATGACGCATTCAAAATCACGACTGTTGAAAGATAAAGCCCGGCCCCGGGGCAAATTCCCCCACATAAAACGAGCCGGCGATTTTTTGTTTGTCAGCGGTACCAGCTCTCGTCGCCCGGATAACAGCATTGACGGTGCTGAAGTAGATGAAATGGGAACAACCCGTCTCGACATCCGGATTCAAACCCGGGCTGTTATCGAAAATATTCGCGATATCCTGGCCAGCGAAGGCGCAAGCCTTTCTGACATTGTTGAGATAAGCAGTTTTTTAGTCAACATGAACGACTTTGGCGGTTACAATGAAGTGTATGCCGGGTATTTCGACTACGACGGACCTACGCGAACAACGGTTGCCGTACACCAGCTGCCCCATCCTCATTTGCTTGTTGAAATGAAAGCCATTGCCTATAAACCGCAGTAAGTATGACCACCGACGATAAAAAATATACCGCTGTTCACTACAGCCAATACCTTGCTCTTGATCGCCTGCTGAGTGCACAAAACCTACGCAGTGAGGAACTGGGCACTCCGGCACACGATGAAATGCTTTTCATCATAGTCCACCAGGTTTATGAATTATGGTTTAAAGAGATCATTCACGATCTGGAATCGGTGATCGGCCATTTTGAACAAGGCTATGTTGACGAAAAAAATATCCGTGTGGCCGTGCAGCGGCTCAACAGAATAGTAGAGATCCAGAAACTGCTGATCGATCAGATACGGGTTATGGAAACCATGACTCCGCTGGATTTTCTCGATTTCAGAAACTATCTGTTTCCGGCATCGGGATTTCAAAGTTTTCAGTTCAGATACATAGAGGTGCTTCTGGGGTTGAAATCAGCCGATCGCCTTACCTACAACCAGGCACCTTATACTTCAGTGTTTTCGGAAGCTGAGAGAAACAAACTCATGCAGCTTGAAGCCGGTAAATCCATGTTGGAAGTGGTTCAGGACTGGCTGGAGCGTACACCTTTTCTGGAATTCAAAGGTTTCTCGTTCTTACCGGCCTACCGCGATGCCGTGGAGCGAATGCTATCCCGCGAAAAAACGGCTATACTTGAAAGCTCCATGCTCACGGACGAAGAAAAAGCCATGCGTATCCGCATGATGGGTGATGCCGATTCGTGGTTTGCCTCAGTACTGGATGAAAATGTCCATGCCCAGCTCATCAGTGAAGGCAAATGTAAACTGAGTTACCGCGCCACTGTTGCAGCACTGCTCATCAACCTGTACCGAGACGAACCCATTCTGCAAATGCCTTTTATGTTTATCAGTAAGCTGGTTGATGTGGATGAAATGCTTACCATGTGGCGATACCGCCACGCACAGATGGTGATGCGTATGCTGGGTCGCAAAATCGGTACCGGAGGCTCATCCGGTTATGATTACCTGCAGGCAACTGCCTCCCGCCACCACATACTCAATGACTTTCACAATATAAGCACCTTGCTCATACCCCGGTCAGAGCTGCCCGTACTGCCCGATGAGGTTAAAAAAGGACTTAATTTCTACTATTCGGAAAAGCATAAAAACACATAATATGACACCCATTAAGGTGCCAAAAATTGATATGCACACTCATATCATACCTGAGCAAATGCCGCGATTTGCCGAAAAATTCGGTTACGGCGATTTTATCCATCTCAACCATCACAAGCCGGGTAAGGCATGGATGATGAAAGGCGGCGAACAATTCCGCGAAATCAAATCGAACTGCTGGAACGCAGAAGAACGCATCGAAGAATACCTGCAGTTTAACACTCAGGTGCAGGTTGTATGCACCATTCCTGTTCTTTTTGCATATTGGGCCAAGCCCCGGCATTGTCTTGAGGTCAGCAGATTCCTGAATGATCACATTGCCTCTTTGGTGGAGGCCTATCCCGACCGCTACATCGGTCTGGGAACCATCCCCATGCAGGACACTGATCTGGCCATCAAAGAACTTGAACGCTGTAAAACTGAGCTGGGATTTCCCGGCATTCAGATTGGCTCCAATATCAACGACAAAAACCTGAACGAACCGGAATTTTTCCCCATTTTCGAGGCATGCCGCGATTTGGATATGTCCGTGTTCATTCACCCCTGGAATATGATGGGTTTTAATGTGACGACTAAATACTGGCTTCCGTGGCTGGTAGGTATGCCCGCCGAAACTTCCCGGGCTGCCTGTTCCCTTATTTTTGGCGGCGTTATGGAAAAGCTGCCCGAAGTGCGTTTTTGCTTTGCCCATGCCGGCGGTGAGTTTTTATTCACAATAGGTCGCATTGAGCATGGCTTTAACTGCCGACCCGATCTGGTGGCGGTGGATAATCCCCACAATCCGCGTAAGTATCTGAAGCACTTTTGGGTAGACTGTATCACGCATGACGAGAAAGCACTGCAGTTTGTACTCGATCACGTGGGTTCCAAAAAAGTATGCCTGGGTTCTGACTATCCTTTCCCGCTGGGCGATCTGGAAATTGGTCGCTTTATTGAAGAAGGCAATTTTTCACAGGAAGTGGTTCAGGACATATTTTTCGAGTCCACCATAGATTTCCTGAATCTCGACAGAGCACACTGGATTAACCTGCATACGGCCGGCATGGAATCAGGTTATAGGTAGAGAGAATCTTACCTCGAAGCCAGGTTCCATATATGGTTTGACAAGCTGTATAACCTTACAGGGGGGGTTTGCTTTTCTATATTTTTATGGATATCTCTTTGTTGGAAAGCCTCCGGCTTTTTTTGGCTATTCCTGCTTCACAAAAGTCCTCTGTATGTGTGAGTCCCCTATTGCATACAAACAAAGAGTCATTGAAAAATCAAGGGATTAAAACGCTATACCAATAAAAAAGTCATCAGGTTGCATGGAACCCGATGACTTTTACACTTGTTTACTACAACTTCCTATCTAAGAATAAAAAGCATATGATTGTAACTTTCCTCGCCTGCCTGAATTCTGATGTAATAATTACCTGCAGGGAATTCTGATGTATTAATTTCAATGCGTTGATCCAAAACATTTCCGGTAAAAACAGGCTGAATCAAGCGTCCAAGCTGATCAATAAGGTCCACCTGAATAGTTGTTGGCTCAAAGAATTTTAACTCGATGCCGGCAATGTTATCTGCAGGGTTTGGATAAATCAACAAAGATTCGAGAGCTTTGATGTTTGTTGTATTAACGGGGCCTGCCTCAATGGTAAGCTCAAGCTCAACTTCACAGCCATTGGCATCGGTAATCGTAACGGTGTAATCACCCGGTGCGAGGTCGGAAACTGCGGAAGTTGTAGCTCCGTTACTCCACAAATATGTATAAGGAGGGGTACCACCGGAAGGAAAAACAGTTATACTCCCATCATTGGCGCCGGCTTCTGACTCGTCAAAAATTACTGCGTCTAAGGAAATAGGCTCATCCGGTTGGCCAATATGCACTTCAACAATAGATATACACCCATCCGCACCGGTTACTGTTAGTTCAAGAGTACCCGCCATCAGGTCTGTGATGTTGGGGCCGTTTTGTCCGTTTGACCATTCAAAATTAAATCCGGCTATTGTGCCATTTACATTTGCATCAATTGCGCCGTCATCACCGCCAAAGCAGGAAACATCGGAAACTGTAACATTGACACCGGTACAGGGTATAACCTCAAAAACAGTAATATCATCTACCATCCAGTACCAACTCCAGTCTCCCTCCCAGCGGAACCTGACCAAAACAGCAGGCTCACCGGCTGCAGTACTGCTTATGTTGATCAGTTCATGTTGTACGCCGGATACTGCACTTGTATTGGGAATACTCGGTGAGAAATGCTCCAGATAAGATGTCCATGATTGGCCATGATCTGAAGATACAGCCACCTCAATAAATCCGCCAAATCCTGCACGAAACACATGCTCAAACGACAGAAAAACTGTATTGAGCCCTGTACAGTCAAGGTAAGGTGAAATCAGTGAGACATTCTCAGAAATCTCGTTGTTGCCAAAACCGTCACTGTCAAACAAAGCATAACCATTAGCTGCTGTGGTGGAATTCAACATACTGAGTTCCCCGTCGGGTGCTGTGCTGGCACCGGTGAGGGTATGACTCCAGTAATGTACCGGAATAGCAGGGTTATCTTTGTCCACTACTCTCATATCACCCAGGCTACCATCAAAGTCTTGTGTATAGGGCAGGCTTATGGGAACATTTTCAAGATCAATCCTCAAACGATAGGAAATGGGGAATCCGAAATCCTCAGGATGTGCCCAGGGACCTTCATTCACCCGTATCCAGGCTTTGCCGGGGACATAGTTTCCTTCAGTAAACCCCATAGCTATATTACTTCCTGTGGCAACATGGTATATACCCACAATGTAGGAACCCGGCTCCAACACAAGATCCATGTTAAATGATCTCACCATTCCAACTCCAATAGGCCCTGCCAAATTAATGGCCGGGGCTGAGGCCAACAAACTGCCGGGTACACCATTGCTCAGCGGATAAATTCTGAGTTGTACAGTATCGCCAATGTTACCCGAATTATGATAAAACTCAACTCTCCTGAGCCAGGATGTTTCCGATACTTCAAACTGCAATCCCTGAAAAACAGTACCGGGTCCGGGAATACCCAGGCCTCCGGCTGAAACTCCGTTATCACGGGCATATACGGATCCGAAATCCTTCACTACTATATTGTCCTCAGGATCAGTATCGGTTTCAGCCATCAGTGCCTGAACCACCAGCTTTATACCGGCATTGCTGCTGGCCGGGGTATATATATCCGTGGCTGAAAACTCAACAGATTCACCTATATCCAGATTGACCCCCGCACCAAGAGTATCTGCCAGCACCAACTGAAGATTCTCATAAACATGTACGGC
>JBJHCA010000102.1:0-10371 GCA_050485785.1 Saprospiraceae bacterium
CATTGATATAGCACAAAAAGTTATCCCTCTCTGTATTGACGATGTCAATACCGTCCTGTCAGCATACCAGATTCTTGCAGTATCTCACCGTTTCAGTCTCCGCTTTGACAGCTCCCTGTATTATATCCGTGAAGCATTGGAATACCAGCGGAGAGGAGGATTTCCCGCCGATATCAATCTGACCAGAATCTACGTGGAATACGCAGGCTGGTATTCCGACCAGTATGAATTTGAAGAAGCACTTCATTACATGGACCTGGCCGATTCAGTTTACCGACTACTGGAGCAGGACCAGGTTTTTGAGCATGAACTGATGCGGCACAGGGCTAACATTGAAATCCAAAAGGGTAACTATTCCCTGGCTTCCATGCTTCTTGAAAAGGTGGCTCAATTCTATGCTGAACCAATCACCCGTCACGATTCCATCCAGTTGGCCGATGCTCTCAACGGTTTGGGAACGCTGGCATTTTATGATGGTGCTTACTTCCGCGCCATGCAACACTATGAATCTGCAGGAGAGTTGATGGTGAGCATATATGGCGTTGAAACGGCCACCACAGCCATGGTCATGTATAATATTGGCCTGGTGTATTCAGTCATGGGTTTGTATAACGAAGCCAACAAACAATTTGAAGGCCTGGTGGAATTATGGCACCATATCGAAGGGGAGTATTCACTGAGTGCTTCAAACATCTACATCGAGTTGGGTAATCTCTATGCCGATCAGGGTGAACCCGAAAAAGCACTTTCCGCATTTCATTATGGCATCTCCATTCGCGAACATCACCGGTTCACCTACGATCCTGTTTTGCTGAATGCCTACACACAAATTGCCCTGGTTTATGCGAATATGCAACAATACAACCCTGCCGGGGAATTCCTGAAAAAGGCTGAATCACTGAATGAACAGGTGGATGACCCTTACAGGCATGCGTCATTTCTCCTGTCTGCTGCCACTTTATACAGCAAACTCGAAAATTATAGGAAAGCATTGAGCCACTTGCATCAACTGCTTGGGCTTTACGATACCGGAAACAGTGATGAACCATCTCTGAATAAAGCAGATGCATACCTTAACCTGGGTCTTGTGTACATGGCATCGGGAGATTCTGTACAAGCGAAGGCTTCTTTCTGGTCTGCCCTTAGGCACAGTAAAGATTTCGGTGATTTTCAACCCGTATATCTCAAAGCTGCCGCGGCGTATTCCCGCGCTTGTCATGCTAATTCCTGCCGGCTTGAAGCATTGGAAATTATTGCTGAAATCATTTGTCGGTATGAGGTGCTGATGGACGGTTATGATGCAGGTTTTGTACCATTTCCCGCCATGTTTCTTGAGATATTGGCGAGTTATATCAGTCTGGATCATGAGATAGATGACTCAGTTGAGTTGCTGACACTGATTGGTCTGGGTGAAAATGCCATCAGTTATGCAAGAAACATTAACTATTTTGACAGAACCCAGTTGTCCTGGCTTGGTGCCGCCAGGGACTTTCTCGACGAAACAGTAGCCACTGCGTACCGAATTGGCAGAATTGAACATCTACAATTTGACGGCCGGTATTTGGCCTATCGGGCAGCGGAGGCTTCCAAAAGCATACGGATGCTTCATCACCTGCATACCGGCGATACCCGGCAGCATTTTAACCTGCCTGAATCATTGTTTCGTGAAGAGCAAGAGCTAAAATTCAGGTTGGCTGAGCTGCAGTACAGGTGGTACGATCTGATAGAAGATGGTTATGATCATGCCGAAGGTGAGTTAAGTGATATTGCCGCTGAACAAATGATCCTTACTCAGGAGATATACAAGCTGCAAAATACAATCAGGCAACACTATCCGGAATATCACCGGCTTCTCTATGGCAGCAACAGGGCAGAAACTGACCATATCATGCAGCTGTTGGAACCGGGTGAAGTGATGCTGATGTATCATTTTGGCCGGGATTCGGTTTACGGGTTTACATTCAACCGGGATGGATTTGACATGATGCTCTTAGGTGAGGTTGAACATGTCAGGCATCTGGTCAGTGTTTTTCGAGATTCGGTTTTATCATCCAGTGAATGGGAAGGAGCAACTTCCCGGTTATTGGAGTCAGTAATAGTTCCGCTCACCGGCCAGCTGTTACCTGCGGAAAAGTGGGTGGTTATTCCCGATGACAAGTTATTCTACTTGCCATTCGACCTGCTCTTAAAAAACAAAGAGATATACCAAAAAACAATACCGCTTGTCGTGCTTCAGCACAGTGCAAGTTTGTGGGTCAGAGATCGCATTAGCCCACCTGATGCACAAAAAGTCAATGTTGTTGCTTTTGCACCCTGGCAGGTTATGCAAGAGGGAAATGAGGCCAATTCACCAATGGCTCCTTTGGTTCAATCGGGCAGAGAGGCAGCGATGGTTGCCCGGGTCACCGGCGGAAAGGTATTTACAGGTGTGGATGCGAATTTGACCGGTTTTTGGGCTAATGCTTTGGAAGCGTCTGTGTTGCATATTGCTACACACGGGTTGTTTAACGAAAATGATCCGGGCAGGAGCAAGTTGGTCTTTCAATGCAATCCGCCGGCTCCAGACTGCTATGATGCCCTCTATGCGAGGGATGTGTTTCACAGGAGTATTCCGGCCTCATTGGTTGTGTTATCCGCCTGTAATACCGGTTTGGGCAATATAGTGAAGGGGGAAGGCCTGGCAAGCCTGTCCACAGCTTTTCAATATGCCGGAGGCCGTTATGTTGTGCTTTCTCTTTGGGCAGTTCCGGATCGTTCAACGGCAATTTTAATGGAATACTTCTATAGTGCGCTGAGTATGGGGTTGTCAGTACCTGATGCCCTGACGCAGGCCAAAAAGCAAACTTCCGAACACACCCCTGCATTGCGACATCCGATACATTGGGCCGGGTTTCAGACTTATGGCGGTGGCGATGTTTCTCTGGCGATGGTAAAATCTTCAGGATATTGGAAATTTGGACTTGTAACCGGTCTGATTCTGCTGACTGCCCTGGCCATCTGGCGATTGGGATGGGCAAAAAGACAAACGATAAACCAATAACCAGTTTCTGAGCCTTCAATAGCAAGGTTCGTAAAGTTTCTGCAATCTTGTTTCAAGGTAATTTGTTATGTTTGAAATGGCTGAAGATTAATGTTTATGGATAAGTGGGCAGGTTTACTACTTCTGTTGTTAATGTCGGCATGGACAATGCAGCTAAACGCTCAGGCCTATGGTTACAGCATAAAAGACGACCGCAGAAGGGCCATAATTCCGTTCACTCAAGTGAATAACCTGATCATTGTTCCTGTTAGCATAGGCAAGCATGGCACCCGGAATTTTATTCTGGACACCGGAAGCTCGTATACCATCCTTACCAAACCATGGTACATGGATTCACTTAATCTTACTCCCGAGCGAAAGGTGCCCATTTTCGGATCAGACCGGTCCCAGATTCTTATGGCCGACGTGGTGAGAAATGTTGACTTCAGTATCGGTAATGTGATGGCCGAATTCCAGTCCATTCTGGTATTGGAAGAAGACATCCTTCGCTTTGAGGAATTCATGGGTATTGAAATTACCGGAATCCTGGGTATAGATTTTTTCCGCCGCTTTGTTGTACGGATCAATTATGATGAGAATCGGCTAACGGTTTACAATAAACCACCCCGACGTTACCCTCGTAGATATGACAGATTACCGCTTGATTTTGTGAATGGCCGCATTATGGTGGATTGTGTAATATATCAGCCTCAAAGCGGACTTACGGCCAAGGAACTCATGCTTGATACCGGAGCCAGCCTGGCACTGCTGTTCAATGCCGAAAACGAAGATGTCGAATTACCTCCGGTGTATATCCGTGGTGATCTTGGGCGTGGATTGGGGGGGAATATTGAAGGAATAGTCGGCAGAGTTCCATTCCTCTACCTGGGTCCTTATCGGTTTGAAAGTGTTCTGACTTCCTTCCACATTCCCGCTGAAGAAAACAAGGATATCATCTATCCCGAACGGGCCGGTATCCTGGGCAGTGAAATCCTTACCCGATTTGAGGTGATTATCGACCTTTCAAAGCGCAAACTTTTGCTCAGTCCTTCCCGGAGGTTTGGTGAATCATTTGAATACGATATGAGCGGACTGGTTCTCGAACCTTACCGCGACGATGATTACGATTACGTGTTTGAAGTGCAGAAAGTTGTACAAAATTCCCCGGCATATCATGCCGGTATTCGCGAAGGGGATACAATACTGTACTTCAGCGGAATTCAGGGAAAAGTTACACCCGTTAAAGTATTCAACATGCTAAAGAGCAATCAGGGCCGCCTGATAAGGGCGACCCTGCTGCGAAATGATATGGAAATTAACACGAGCTTTCGTTTGAATCGACTAATCTGATTTGCCAGGCAAGCCGGGTTATCCCGCAGAAGCCTGAGCAAAAACAGGCCTGTAACCGGCTATTTCTTTTGAGTTAAACGACAACTGAGGATTGTATGCACTGTGCATACATATGCTTATACCTGCAATGTTTCCGACCTCCTCCGCTTGTTTACATGAGTTCATCTGCCGGAAGATCAAGTATCCATAACTGATGGCGTTCTATGATATCGATGAGCTTGGTAGCATAAGCAGGATCAGTGGCATAACCTGCAGCCTGCAAACCTTTTGCCCATATTACATAGTCTCTGGAATCATGCTCAAAAAGTGAGCTGTAGCGGGGAAGTAAAAGCAATTCAGAATGTGCACGCCAGCTTTGCCACGCTGATTGATAGTTGACAAAAAAGTCTTTGTGATGATCATCGGCATGATTGGTACAATGACCTTTGGTACAGCTACGCGACATGCATTTGATACCGAAATGATTGTTGTGGTTCACAGCAAGTCCTGACCTGCCTGCATTGCTTTCCAGTATGGCCTGCGCCATTTTGATACTGGCCGGAATGCCGAAGCGAAGTTGTTCAGCCCGGGCTACCTGGGCAAAGCGGTCAATATAGGCATGCACTGCCTGGCCGGAGGCCGTTGATGCCCCGATCCCGCTTAGGTCTGCAGATTTCGGGGTTGTACGCGGGGCAGCGTCAGCCTCTTTAACTTCTGTACGGCCTGAATCAACAACCGTTAGCTTTTCTGCCTTACCTTCAGTATATACAGTACCATGATCCAAAAATTGAACTGACGAGAAAAGAGCCGTGTATTCCGAATTTTGGCCGGAAACCTGATTCCAGAATTGCTCAATCTGATCTTTTTCTTTGACTACCCATACCACTGCCAACATCACAACGGTGAGTTTAAACCAGGGAATCCTGTAAGTTTCAATCCAGCGAAGAGATCTGCTCAATAAAGCCAGTAAAACCAGCAGCATTGACCGCACAGTCCATTCAATAACTTTATTCATCCATTCGTCTTCCAGTACCTTGTTTAGCCAGGTCACTTTTCTCGGTTTCTGCAGCGGGTTGGGTTTAATTGCCGGGTGAGCCATAACACAAAATTTTTATGGATTTACAAAAAGTTTTTAAATTCGTGTGACGGGCACCCAAAAAGATGTATATTTGGGTTCTGAACTACAAAGTAAAACAAAAAGATTTAAAAAGTCAAGCTTTCGGCAAACAAAAAAATGTAAAAAATATGAGCCAGTTCAATCAACATGTTGTCAATAAGCGTTTTGCAGAGGTTTATAAGTATCTCGAAAACAATCAGCTCATTCGCTCCAAATCTGATCTGGCCCGATATCTCGAAACCTACAATCATGTTATTAGCAGCATCCTGCAGGGGAAAAGAAATCTCACCCTGGATCAGTGCAACAAAATGTTTCAACACTTTGGTATCAACGCCAATTACCTCTTTGGCCTTAGTGATGTGATGCTGGCATCTGAAGATACAGATGAGGCCAGGATCAGCACGTCTACCATATATGACCGCAAACCCAATATTACCCTGGTTACTGAACCGGCCATGGCAGGATATGCTCTGGCTCACAATGATCCGGCTTATCTCGACAATCTCCAGAAATTTTCAGTTCCCGGCCTCGAAGGTCAACTTATCGCTTTCGAAATTTTTGGCGATAGCATGCACCCCACCATTACTCACGGCGACCTGGTAGTTTGCCAACTCATTGAACGTACTGAACCCATCAGAGAAAACAGCGTCTATGTTGTGGTATCTGACGTGGTGGTGGCCAAGCGTATTCAACCCATTAAAGAAGGCGGACACATCGCGGCACTTCGCCTCATCTCTGACAATAACGTCTTCCAGCCATATGAGGTGGATGCCGCTGATGTACGGCAGATCCTCAAAGTAAAATGCAGACTTACCAGACATGGCATTATCTGACAGATTAACTAATGAGTCTTGTTTTTTTATATCTCTTTGTTGTAGTGAATGAACTGCCTGTTAATTGTACGCGTTAATGCTTTTATGAACGGGAACAGATGCTGTGCCTGTCTTTAGCTTTGTACAAAATGAAAATAACGCTGGCTTATTGGTTGACAGTGATGGTAGCCACCGCCCATTTGGGGCTGCCTTTATTCCAGCACTGGTGCAATACCAGGATGGAAAAGCACGTGCACATTCTGCCGCTTAGCTGTCAAAGTTATCCCAGTCCAGCTCCGGCTGAAGGAACTTCATGTTGCTCAGCAAAAACAACCAGTACATGCGATTTTCCTGTATCCGGACATGATCAGCCTTGTTGTGATGAAAGCATTACCTGGCTGGCAGACAATTCAGATCGCATTATAGTGGAAGCTCCGGCTAGTACCTATATGCCGATTGATCACGCAGTGCTGTTCAGAGGATACCCCTATAGCCTAAGGCAGCATTTCCTGTTCAGAGACCTTGAAATATATTTCCTGCGCCCCCCTCCACCGTTCAAGCACACCAGATCATATCTGAGTATTTATCTTTGTTAGAATCCTTTTTACGAACGTGTTGCCATTGCATATTTGAATGCAAGGGATGTTTTTTTGTTTTATCATCACAACACCCTGTAAGAAGTGAAAAATTCTTTAATCATCTTGCTGACCGGCTTAGCTGTAATGTTTGCCGGATTGGCTCTGGCCCAGGGCCCGCCTATCACCACGGACAAACCCATTATGTTGGGTGCGGATAAACTGACACTCCGAACCCTGGCATTCTACAGGCATGCGGATGCAGCTTCTTTTTTTGCCTTGCCGCTGATGGCCGAGTATACTTTGAGTAACCGGTTTGAACTGAGCGCAGAAGTGCCGGTAATTGTTGATTTCAGTGATGAAGCACTGCAAACACTGGGCGATGTTACGGTTAAAGCCAAATATCAGTTTTACCGTAAGGATCAAACCGGGCGAACTACACGGTTTGTAACAGTTGGTAAGTATACGGCACCTACCGGGGCCGGTATCGGTATACCCACTGCCGGAATGGGCGTTCATCAGGTGTATCTTGGCCTGGCTGGCGGTATAGAGTCCATCCGGTATGGACTGCAATCCGAACTGGGATATATGTTAATGCAGGATATGCCGGATTATATTTCTGCAAAAGCTGGCTTTGGACTGCCTTTACTTAAACCCGTTTACCCGGTTAATCAGTTAAATGTATACTTTGAATACGATGGCCGATGGGTGCCGTACAACAGCGATTATGCATTATTCTTCGCTCAGGGACTGCAATATGCCCGGGGACGTTTCACCTGGGATGTGGCCGTCAAAATGCCGCTGGCCCAGCAAATGCCCCACCACATGGCACTGAATTACATCCTTATGGCCGGATTCAGGGTTGTTATTTAATCATTCATTTCATTAATTTCTCATATCATGAAAACCATCATCATATCATTGCTTTCACTGTTGCTGTTTATAGCTCCTGATAACCTGACTGCCCAGTATGACCGCGTAGAAGTCTACGTAGACGGACTGGGCTGTCCTTTTTGTGCTTACGGCCTGGAAAAAAGGTTTAAAGACCTCGAAGGAATCCGTGACATCAAGATCAACATGGAAAATGGCCTCATGACATTTACTATCGAAGCTCATCAGGGTATTACGCTACAGGATATTGACCGTCAGGTAGAAAGGGCAGGGTATACCCTTACTGATGCAACTATATATCGTCACAACGGAGAAACCATCAGATGGGAAACCCGGCAAGAATCTGAGACTGAAAGCTTGTCTTCAAGTCAAATCCAGGTTAAGGGTAATTGCGGCATGTGTAAAGCCCGAATAGAACGGGCTGCATCGGAAGTTCCCGGAGTTCTCCGTGCCGATTGGAATGCTGACAATCAGACGCTGTTCGTATTTTACGGAAATGAAAAGCCTGACTTTTCAAGCCTCAGGCAAAAGATTGCCGCATCCGGTCATGATACCGATCAGGTAACTGCTGACAATCGGGTTTACGAAAATCTCCCTCCTTGTTGTCTGTACAGGAGACGATAGCTCAACTTTTTAGATCCCGGGCTTCAGACAAAAGTAGCCCGGGATTTAACTCACTAAAGATTTCAGCAATGAAAGTACTTGTTCAGGTTGTGCTTGGATGTTTGCTGCTGTGTTTGAACGGATGCAGTTCCGGTGAAACCCGGTTTGAATTGTATAAGGTTTTGCAGCTCAATGACGTAAAGCCGCTCGGCATACAGGTAGATCATAATTCCATCTGGATCTCTGACGTGGATGCCAATGCTTTGTACAGGCTCGATATGGAGGGAAATCTGCTCGACTCGTTGATCGGATTTCAGCGACCCATGCACTTTGTCCTTTCCGGTGATGACATTATAGTAGCAGAATATGGCGGTGATCAGATCACCAAAATCGATGCCGGGGGCAACAGGGTGCATGTTGAGTGGCCTGATGTATTGGACGCACCTTCCGGCGTGGATGTAATCAACGGAGACTGGGTGGTGGCCGATTTCTACGGGCACAGAATTGCGCGGATCAGGAACGGTGAAAACGCCCCGTTTGGTAAAAAAGGCAATGAATATGGCCAGTTTTACTATCCTACAGATGTTCGCTTTGCCCATGGAAAAATCTGGGTTGCCGATGCCTACAACCACAGGATCCAGGTGTTTGACACAGAGGGCAACTGGCTCATGACAGTAGGGGAGGACGATGAAATCAATGCAGCTACCGGCCTTGCCCTCAGTAAAAACCTGCTGGCAGTAACCGACTTTGAGAACAACAGGGTGCTGTTGTATGATCTCAACGGAAATTTAGTTCAGGTGCTCACTGATCACATTGAGCGTCCTACCGGCGTATTTATTGACGATAACAGCGTGTATGTAACCAATTATGCATCGGGTACCGTTGTTGTTTATAACCAGGTTTCGGATTGATCTGACTTGTTTTTTTTTGATAACTCTTTGTGGGCGTATTACCCGTTTTTGGCTTGGTATGCGTCAAATAAAGTTCTGCACGCCGGTTTACCCGGGTTTAGCTATTGGCAAGTCTTAAATGATCGGGACACCGTTTTATCGCATCTGAAGTACAACAAAGAGCTATATACCAAAAAACCAGCGATAAAGCACAGAACTTAGAGCAAGTTTAACCGCATTGTAAAGCTTGTTTTGAATGCAGCACAGTTGGCCATTAACGCCGGGAATGCTGTTTAATGCATAAAAAATCGCTAACTTTCGGGCATGGTACTCAGGCTGTGGATGTTGCTTTTTCTCCTCACTGTATCCGGTGCACTCGCGGCTCAGGGAAACCTTGCGGTATCTGTGCAAATTGTCCAGCAGCTTCTTTGCCATGATTCTGCATCGGGAGCGCTGTCTGCTGTGGCAGAAGGTGGCCAGCCGCCATACAATTATTTGTGGAGCAACGGCGCATCCGGGCCAATGATTGAAGGCCTCACTTCCGGAACTTATACCGTTACCGTCACCGACGATGCGGGCAATACAGCCATGGCTTCAGTTGCCCTTACCGGCTCGCCGGCCTTGGCGGCTTTTACGTCTTTAGCGCCCCTGCAATGCGGTGATTCTGTCCGCAAGGTCATGTTGAGTGTAGCCGGTGGGACCTCACCGTATTCATTCCTGTGGAGCAACGGCAGCACCGGCGCAGACATTTCAGTGGCAGCCGGAAATTACGGGTTTACGGTAACGGATGCCAACGGATGTACTTTGCCGGGGTCGGTTTCAGTTCCACCGTTCACGGCTTTGCCTCCTTTTCTCTCGGTCAGTTTTTCCCATGTCACCTGCCATGGATACAGCAACGGCAGTATCACTACCCAGGTGATGGGCGGCAACCCGCCTTATATCTATCAGTGGGATCCGCCCTCCACACAACCCAACATTACAGGCCTGTCGCCCGGGTGGTATTTTTTGGAGCTTTCCGATCAGATCGGATGTAAAATCTTTACTTCGGTACTCATCGAAGAGCCACCGCCGATGTTTGCATTTCCCTGGACCGAGCCATCGTCAGGGCTGATTAATAATGGAGTGGCATCTGTAA
>JBJHCA010000103.1:0-10313 GCA_050485785.1 Saprospiraceae bacterium
CATCAAACTCGTGCTTCGCACTCAAACAGCGATGGCTTTTTTCTCTGCCTTGAATGACATTTTTTCACGCCCGTTCTGCTAAGGCGGATTTTGTATCATTCACTCATTCTTAGCATTGTCAACTTTGGCGTACACACGCAATCAGCACAGGCAATTGGACCGATTTTCCGGCGGCCATGGCCTAAAACGGTGATGTAAATGGCGGCTTTACAAACAGGGCAGTGTGCTGTTCAACCCGGTAAACAATGGGAGGATACCTAAAAATACAAAGGCTTAAATCGGTTGGGGTCGGCCTCAGACATAATGGTATAGATCCGCTCAAAAACATCCTCGGCATTGGGTTTGGTGAAATAATCGCCCACGCTGCCGTAAGGCGAGCGGTGTTCCCTGGCCGTGATGGTTTGAGGGCTGCTGTCCAGCCAATAGTAGCCGCCCTGCTCTTCCAGTACCTGCTGCATCATGAAAGATGCTGCACCACCGGGCACATCCTCGTCTAAAAACACAATGCGGTTGGTCTTCATCAGCGACTGCACTATGCGGTGCTCCAGATCAAAAGGCAACAATGTCTGAATATCGATCAGCTCAACGCTGATCCCGAAACCGGCCAGCATGTCCACAGCCTGCTGCGCAATGCGAACACATGACCCGTAAGTCACCAGGCTTACATCCGTTCCTGTTGTCAATACCTCGGGCACACCCAGGGGAATATTGTAAACACCCAGATTAGCAGGCACTTTCTCCTTGAGTCTGTACCCGTTCAGACATTCTATGATTATGCCCGGCTCATCACATTGCAGCAGCGTCTGATAAAACCCTGCAGCCCGGGTCATATCCCGGGGCACGCAAACATGGATTCCACGCAGACTGTGTATGATCATGCCCATGGGCGAACCTGAATGCCATATACCTTCCAGGCGGTGCCCGCGCGTGCGGATGATGGCCGGTGCTTTCTGCTGGCCTTTGCTGCGATACTGCACCGTGGCAAGGTCATCGGTAAGTGGTATCAGGCCGTAAGCCAGATAATCGAGATACTGGATTTCGGCAATGGGTCGTAAACCTCTCATGGCCATGCCGATGGCCTGTCCCATAATGGTCCACTCGCGTATGCCGGTGTCGAATACCCTGTCCTCACCATGTTTGGCCTGTAAACCGGCAAATCCCTGATTCACATCACCAATTTTTCCCACATCCTCACCAAAAGCGTATACTTCAGGATGATCCGTCAGCACCTGATCAAAATAAGCATTGAGGATTTCAAAACCGTTTTTGCTCACCGCATCTTCAGTGTACTCTGGAGCCACAACAGGTACCTTCAGGGCATTCAGGCTGCTTTCGCTCATCTGATGCGAGTGGTACCAGTCATCGGCATCTCGGTAAACATTCCTGAGCCAGTTCTTCAGTTCATCGCGCATGGGTGATTCACCGGGGCCCATATTGCGGAGGGTGGATTTTACATGCACTACTATTTCATGAAGGAGCGGATTGAACAAACTGCCCAGTGCTTTTTTGGCTTCCCCGGCCCACGTAGTGTCATCACCTGCAGCATTGTCATATATACCGGCCACCTCAGACAGATAAGCTTTCTGATCATTCTGATAAGCTTTCCAGGCATTATCCCTGCCCGTTTTAGCTTCCCTGGCAGCTTCTTTCTCCAGTTCAGTGAGCTCATCTTCCGTGGCAAACCCGTTGTCAACAATCCACCTTCTCATACTCTGAATGCAGTCTCTGTCCTGCTCCCACTGTAGTCGTTCGGGGCTTTTATAGCGCTCGTGGGAGCCTGAGGTACTGTGCCCCTGTGGCTGTGTGCATTCCTTGATGTGAAACAATGCGGGCTGATGATCGCTGCGCATTCTGGTAATGGCTTCATCATACAATTTTACCAATCCGGCATAATCCCAGGCATATCCTTTCAGTATCCGGACTCCCCTGCCGGCTTCCTCGTGATGAAATCCGGCCAGCGCTTCAGAGATACTGCCTTTTACGGTCTGAAATTCTATGGGAACGGAAATACCGTATCCGTCATCCCAGACTGACACGGCCAGAGGCACCTGCATTACACCAGCTGCATTGAGCGTTTCCCAGAACACTCCTTCCGATGTGCTGGCATCGCCAATGGTACAAAAACACACTTCATTGCCGGCATTCGAAAAAGGCGTCTCCTGCAGTGCCTTGTTTTTTCTGTACAGTCCCGAAGCCAGGGCCAGCCCCAAAGCTCTGGCCATCTGCCCGGCAGTGGGTGAAATATCGGCTGAAACGTTCTTCTGATCTTTCTGTGCCAGCCAGTTGCCCTCTCTGTCGAGTAGCGGGGCAGAATAATGCCCGTTCATCTGTCGTCCGCCACTGGCAATATCCCTGATGGGATCTGCATAGAGCTGAGCAAAATACTCTTCTACGGTGAGCAGGCCGGCTGCAAACATGAATGTCTGATCGCGGTAATATCCGCTTCTGAAGTCCCCGTTTTTAAATGCTCTGGCCATAGCTACCTGAGGCACTTCCTTACCATCACCCAGTATGCCGAATTTGGCTTTTCCGGTCAGTACTTCTTTACGGCCCATCAGACTCACTTCTCTGCTGAGCACACATGTTTTATAATCTTTGAGTATTTCCTGAACGTATGCAGTATGCTGGGTAAGTGTATCGGTTTGAACTTCTTCCATAACTTTGCCGGTTTAATGTGCCTTTAAGGCAACTGATGCAGGCTTTATGACCGGAATATCAGCAGCCGCCTGCTAAAAACAGTGGCAAAAGTACGGAATTTCCCTCTTTCTTTTGACTCCACAGCATGAAAATGGGCGTGCCGTTAAAGAAAGGTTAAAGAGAAAATAAACAGAACCACATTATCTAACTTTGATGTTTCAAAGCCAGTGTACCCGTTACATACCAGCTTCCTAATAATACAGTTGCATGTCAGCGGGCATTTAGTTAACTTTGCCAAAACTTAAAACCAAGTTGTATGAAAAATCGGATGCTTATCTTGCTTTGCCTGATCGCTTTCCCGGCATTTTTGATCGCTCAAAATGAAGCCCGTGAGGTATCATTTCAGCAAGAAGAAAAAGTAAGTGGACCAGTAATGACCTTTGAAACCACTACCATCGATTACGGAAAGGTGGAGTACAACTCAGAGCCGCTTCGCGTTTTCAAGTTTACCAACACAGGAACTGAGCCGCTTATCATTATGCATGCCCAGGGCTCATGTGGGTGTACTGTACCCAGCTTTCCCCGTGAACCGGTACTTCCCGGCGAATCAGGGGAAATCGAAGTGCGCTACGATACAAAGCGCCCGGGACGATTTGCCAAAACTATACGCCTCACTACCAACGAGCTGCAACCTACCCGCGTACTAACCGTTAGAGGTGAAGTTGAACGCAATACCCCGCAGGAGTCTGCACCAGTCAGAAGAAACGTTTTATCTCCCGGTAGCAACCAATAGCCTTTTTACAAACATTTTCTGCCCGAACAGGTAATTCAATTCGGGCAAACTGAAATATACCGAAACCCTGAGCTAAATAGCTTGGGGTTTTTTATTTTTGTGCCTCCTTAAACTACCGGCAATGCCTTCTATTTCTACCCGCGGTGCAGCTATGCCTGCATCACCCATCCGCAAACTGGTTCCCTTTGCAGAAGCTGCAGTTAACCGAGGGGTTAAAATCTATCACCTCAATATCGGCCAACCCGATATCGAAACTCCGCCCCAGGCTATGGAAGCCCTAAAAAATACCCATATCGATGTACTGGAATACAGCCATTCGGCAGGATTTGAAAGCCTGCGGAAAAAGATAGCCGGGTATTATCACACCTTTGGTGCTCCTATCAGCTTCCAGGATATTATCGTTACGGCCGGGGCTTCTGAAGCACTTTTCTTTGGCATGTCGGCCTGTCTCGATCCTGGAGATGAAATAATTGTTCCTGAGCCTTTTTATGCCAATTACAATGGCTTTGCCATGGCCGGGGGATTGATAGTTAAGCCCATTACGGCCAATATTGATAACAACTTTGCCCTGCCTCCGGCAGATGAATTTGAACTCCATATCGGCCCCAAAACCAAAGCCATTCTCATTTGCAATCCCTCCAACCCCACGGGCTACCTGTATACTGCTGCCGAACTTAAAAAACTGGGGCAGCTGGCTGTAAAACACGACTTGTTCCTTATGGTGGATGAAGTGTACCGGGAATTTGTGTATGGTAATAAGCAGTTCACTTCCGTCCTTACACTCGAAGGTCTTGAAGATCACGTCATCGTATTCGATTCCATCAGCAAACGGTACAGTGCCTGTGGTGCCCGTATCGGCTGTATTGTGAGCAGAAATGCCACACTGATGAACAGCGTAATGCGGTTTGCTCAAGCCCGGCTGTCACCGCCCTCCCTAGGTCAGATCATTGCAGAAGCACTCACGGAAGTGGAACAGGAATACATCGACAAAGTTATTCAGCGCTATGAGGTTAGAAGAAACACCCTGGTGTCGAGGTTGAAAAAAATGAAAGGCGTGGTTTGTCCTGATCCGGGCGGTGCTTTTTACGTATTTGCTCAGCTTCCTATTGACGATTGCGATAATTTCTGTCAGTGGCTGCTGGAGTCATTCAATCACGGAGGCGAAACGGTGATGATGGCACCGGGATCGGGCTTCTATGCCAGTCCTGGACTGGGTAAGCAGGAAGTTCGCATGGCTTATGTACTCAATAACAATGACCTGAACAAGGCTATGGACTGCCTGGAAGTTGCGCTGATAGAGTATCCCGGCAGAACAGAAATTGCTTCCTGAGCTTTGGTTTGGGCTTTTAAATCTCCAGATTAACCTTGATCCTCCGGAGATTGACCAGCATGTCTTCGGTCATGCGTTCCAGATTGTATTCAGGCTTCCAGCCCCAGTCATCCCGTGCAAAGCTGTCATCGATGCTGGCCGGCCAGCTGTCGGCTATTTGCTGTCTGTAATCGGGCTCATAGCTGATTTCAAAATCGGGAATATGCTGCCTGATCACCGCGGCCATGTCATCCGGACAAAAACTCATTCCCGTTACATTATAACTGGACCATATCCTGAGTCGATCAGCAGGTGCTTCCATCAGTTCTATAGTTGAGCGTATGGCATCGGGCATATACATCATGGGCAGATAAGTATCTGCTTTCAGAAAAGAGGTATAGGCATTTTTGGCCAGGGCATCGTGGTAAATTTCGACGGCGTAGTCAGTAGTTCCGCCGCCGGGAGCAGCTTTATAGCTGATGAGGCCGGGATAGCGCAAACTGCGCACATCCAGTCCGTACTTTTCGTGATAATACTCGCACCAGCGTTCGCCGGCCAGCTTACTGATTCCATAAGCAGTGTTAGGATCAGTAATGGTATGCTGCGGTGTATTTTTCCTGGGAGTGTTGGGGCCAAAAACTGCAATGGAGCTGGGCCAGAAAACTTTGTGAAGTTTAAAACTTATGGCAGCATCCAGTATTATACCCAGACTTTCCATGTTGAGACGCCAGGCAAAATGTGGATTGGCCTCGCCTTTGGCCGAAAGTATGGCAGCCAGCAGATAGATCTGAGTAATGTCGTATTGCCTGATGATTTCGGTTAAGCGTTCTTTATCAAGCACGTTCAGGTGCTCGTAATGGTCCCAGTCGCGGCCAATACTGCGGGGTTCCACCAGGTCAGAGGCAATGACGTTATCGTGGCCGTATATTTCGCGGAGGGCTTCGGTAAGGTCAGTGCCTATTTGCCCCAATGCACCGATAATAAGTATCCTGTCTTTCTTCATTCACAATTATTTTACGAATTTAGCATCCGTTTTCGGCAAGCACAAAAATCATAAAAAAGACTGAGATTATTGGTACAGGCTCACCAATGGTCGCCGGTAAAAACAAAAAGTCATGTATAAAAATATCCAAGCCTCTCTTCAGCAAGAAATCGATGACATCAAATCATCGGGTTTGTTTAAAAGTGAACGCGTAATTACCACCCCCCAGGGTGCAGTTATTTCCACAACTGAGCACAGGGATGTCATCAACTTTTGCGCCAACAATTACCTGGGTCTGTCGGCTCATCCCGACGTTATACGGGCTTCCAAAGAGGCTATTGACCGATATGGTTACGGATTGTCATCTGTGAGGTTTATTTGCGGTACACAAACCGTGCACAAAGAGCTGGAGGAAAAAATTGCCGCATTTTTGGGTATGGATGACTGTATTTTGTATGCTGCGGCTTTTGATGCCAACGGCGGGGTGTTTGAGCCTTTGCTGGGTGCCGAAGATGCCATCATATCCGACGAGCTCAACCACGCCTCCATTATTGACGGTGTGCGTTTGTGCAAAGCCCGCCGCTTCAGGTACAAACACAATGACATGATTGACCTTGAAGAGCAGCTCAAAGCTGCTGAAGGTGCCCGCAGAACCATCATTGTAACCGACGGCGTGTTTTCCATGGATGGCACCATTGCCCGGCTCGACAAAATCTGCGACCTGGCTGACCGCTACGGAGCCATGGTGATGAGCGATGAGTGCCACAGTACCGGATTTATGGGTAAAAAAGGTCGGGGTGTGCATGAATACCGGGACGTTATGGGGCGTATTGACATCATCACCGGCACACTGGGTAAGGCCCTCGGCGGTGCATCAGGCGGCTTTACGGCTTCACACCACGAAGTGGTTCAACTGCTGAGGCAGCGAAGCCGTCCCTACCTGTTTTCCAACACCCTGGCTCCGTCCATAGCAGGGGCATCCATTGCAGTAATCGATCTGCTCTCTGAAACCACGGACCTGCGCGACAAACTGGAAGACAACACCATGTACTTCAGACAAGCCATGACCGATGCCGGATTTGACATCAAGGAGGGCACTCACCCCATAGTTCCCATCATGCTGTACGATGCCGTTCTGGCACAAAATTTTGCCGCCCGCCTGCTTGAAAAGGGCATTTACGTCATTGGCTTCTATTACCCGGTAGTGCCCAAAGGCCAGGCCAGAATTCGGGTTCAGATTTCAGCCGTACATGAAAAAGAACATCTCGACCGGGCCATCAACGCATTCACCGAAACCGGCAGGGAACTTGGCGTACTGCGCTGATCCGTCACAATGCATGGAATACGTTGATGGATGCGGAATATTATTGCCGATCAATTTCGATGCAGTACTGTTGTTGGGAAGTTGATTTTTTGGGATAACTCTTTGTTGTGCTTTGATCGCAGGGCAGCATGGAACGCGTGATTTTAATTTTTCGATGCATGACCCTTAAGCAACGTTTTTCCTTTACGATGCCTTTCCTTGTCAGGGATCGGTTATCCACAACCTGCGGCGCATATTGAGTTGTTCCAGGTCGAGTCTGGCTTTACCCCGGGTGTAGATATTAAAATGAAGGTGATTGCCGGACACCAGCCAGTCGATATAGTCAAAGTTCAGGTCTTTAAAGGTAAGACTGATTCTGTCACCTACCCTTCCGGTATCAATGGCATAAGAGATGATCTCCGGTAACACATCGATGTACTCATCCAGATTGATAATGAGAAAATGTTTTAATGTTTCCATAATGTTGTCATGAAACCATTCAACGGCAGTGTTCACCATAGTACTGGAGGTATTAACCTCATATCTGAAGTGGTTGATGTGCATGGTCTTTCCATCGGGGTCATATTCGGGCTTCCCTTGTACAATAACATGTCCGGTTATATCACCGCTGAGTTCGCTTTTAAGGGCGATGCCATGGGTAGTTCCAAACATGATCACCGTGTCCATCATCACCGTATAGCCGTACCGCGAAAAGCTTTGACCGGCTGCCAGACTGCTCAGGTAAGCTGAAGTTTCGCGATAGGGAATACTGCCGTTCAATACCAGGTTAAAACTGTCAGACGGATCCGAAATTATGAGGTTTGGCAACGGAACAAACACATCCGGAGTATCCACACTAAACGGAATCACTTTGGCTTTGAGTTCAACGGACAAGTCAAACATCAGCGCTTCGGGATCATTCAAACGGATGCGCCCGGTTACCGTTTCAGGTTGAAATACAAGCCAGGCATGAGGATACTGTTTAATGATGTGCATGGGCTTTTGAATGTCCTGCCACACTTTGTTGATGGGTCTCCTGAAATTGACATCCTGATGGAAAACATCATCCAGCTTAGCCAGCAATTCGCTTTCATGGCCTTTGAGCAAGCGGGTGATCATGTCTTTGATATCAATCTCCACAAAGGCTATGCGCAATGCGGGGTCCTTTACCCAGATGATGGTATCAAGGCTTGTAGAGGTAACCAGTCTCCATTGATGATCAAGGTCAGCATCTACAGTCAGCCTCAGAATCATTTCAGCATTAACGGGTTCCCGGTTACTCAACTGAACACCCAATACGCGGGTAGTGAATTTTCCTTCAGCACTGATGGGAACATCAATCCTGAATTTCTCATTGCGCAGGGCCAGCCTTATGGGTTCAGCACGGGTGAGTGACAACCAAAGCGTATCCCTTCCTTCGTTCACCGGAAAGTGCCTGTCCAGAAATTTCCCGCTGATCTTTCGGTTGAGCCACTGTTCAAAATACCTGACTTCATAGCGCAAGGGAAGTGCTACCAAAGAAACCGGTACGGGAAATACCGTATCATACTCAATGCGATCTCCAATGATATCCCGGCTTGTCTCCACGCCACACCCAACCCAATTACCGGCCAGTAAGCAAATGAAGAGGCTGAACAATATACTGCGGGGTATCCAATGGCTCATAACTGGCAGTTTCGGGCTGATATATACAGAAAGAGGCTGGCCAAATTGCCAACCTCTCCCTGAATAAATTTCGTTTCACTGAATATTGTTTAACCTTCGAGCCGGAACCGAACAGGCAGGTTATATATTACGCGTACGGTTTGATTTCGCTGACGACCCGGAGTCCATCGTTCCGGCATGTCGTTCATGAGGCGAACAACCCTCAAGGCTTCTTCGCCACAGCCTCCGGGCACATTTCTCACGATCTCTGCATCGGTAATTCTGCCATCGCGCTCTACAACAAAGCGGATTACGGCTGTTCCTTCAATGCCATTTTCGCGGGCAATAGCCGGATAGCGAATATTGCGGTAGATGAACTCAAGCATTCTTTGGTCTGCACAGGCTTTCTTTTCCTCATCGGTACCGCGCATATCTTCACAGCCGGGGAAACGAGGCATTTGCTCCACTACGGTGAAAATCTCTTCGAGGTCCTCTTGTGGTGGCGGGGGTGGAGGCGGCGGTGGAGGCGGCGGTGTTGGTGTATATTCCACCGGCTCATTGATCACATCATCCAGTGAAGTATCTTCAAATACGATATCTTCATCAATTTCCTCATCGGGTACCTCTTCAATAACCGGAGGTGGCGGTGGTGGTGGGGGTGGTGGTGGAGGCTCAGCTGTACGCGGAGGCTCAATTTCTATATCATCGGGAAGGTCCAGGGCAAAGTCGGGAATGACTACCCTGTCATCGTAAGTAGTCCAGTTAAAGGCCAGAAATACGATGGCTATGGCCAATACTATGCCCAGTCTGTGGAAAATTCCGATGTAGCGGAATGAATCCACTTCGGTGTACTTGCTTCGGTTGGCAAGTAACTTATTGGGATCTTCCTTGTGCTTCTCGGTTAAGGTTTCCTGCTTTCTGTTGTCGAGTTTGTTCTTCAAAAACAGGATCATTCCAAGGGTGACCACGGCGATGGCCAGTAAAATGATCAGAAGCGTACCACCTGTGATTGCAAAGTCCATAAGCCAGGTTTTAATTATTAATCATCATTGCAGTTCATTCAGTTTTGGTTCTGCAGTTCCGGAATCACTTCATACACAGGTATAACGCATAAAAATGCGGAAGCGTTTAAGGGGTACACTGCCCACAAAGAGTTATGCACCAATAAGATCCTTATAGGCATCAACGTCAAGCAGCTCGTCGAGTTCAGCCATGTCTGACATTTTGATTTTGATGATCCACCCGTCTCCGTATGGGTCTGCATTGGCGGTTTCAGGATGGCCATCCAGCAGATCATTGACTTCAGCCACTTCGCCTGATACCGGCATGAACATATCGGATACGGTTTTCACGGCTTCAATGGTGCCGAAAATGTCGTCCTTATTCAGTGTTTCGCCCAGCGTGGTAATATCGATATAGACGATATCGCCCAGTTCGCTTTGGGCAAAATCTGTGATGCCAACGTAAGCGAAATCACCTTCGACCCTGATCCATTCGTGCTCGTTGGTGTACTTTAAGTTATCCGGAAATTTCATAGAACTGAATTAAAGATGCAAAATGATTTTATTTTGGTGGACAAAACAAAGGATTTTTTTTTAGAGCGCGACATCAAAAGCCAAAAAAAACACGCCGGCCGTCAATAATT
>JBJHCA010000104.1:0-9973 GCA_050485785.1 Saprospiraceae bacterium
GCGCAGAGGTGCTGAGAGCCGTAGGTTTTAAGTTTGATTAATTAGTGGCAGGGAAGTGAAAAGATTTTAAAAAACGCCGTATCTTTGCACCGCTTTTGCCGAAAGGGTATGATTGGCAATGATTTAAAGCAAGTTAGTTATGTTACAGCCAAAACGAACAAAATACAGGAAGCAGCAAAAAGGAAGAAACAGAGGTATTGCCCAACGCGGCGCTACCATCTCTTTCGGCTCTTTTGCCCTTAAAAGCCTTGATTGCAGCCGGATTACGAGCCGCCAGCTCGAATCTGCCAGGATCGCAATGACAAGGCATATGAAAAGGGAAGGCCGCGTTTGGATCAGAATATTCCCCGATAAACCCATTACCAAAAAACCTCAGGAGGTTAGGATGGGTAAAGGAAAAGGAGCGCTTGATCACTATGTTGCCCTGGTTCAGCCCGGACGCATAATGTTTGAGCTGGATGGTGTGCCCCGCAGCGTTGCTGAAGAAGCATTGAGGCTGGCAGCGCAAAAGCTCCCTGTGCGTACCCGTTTTGTTGTGCGTCACGATTATGAAGGTTAACAGTAAAATGCTGTACAATGGCAAAGAATAAAAACATAGAATTTCGCAATATGTCGCATGATGAACTTAAGGGTGAGCTTAATACTCTTGAGAATCAAATGGTAAAGTTGCGATTTGACCACGCCGCTACCGGCCTCGACAATCCGCTTGTTCTTCGCGAAACACGAAGAGATATTGCGAGAATGAAAACCGAGTTGCGTAGACGTGAACTCAATGAAATGTCCGATAGTGATAAGCAGAAGCGCGCAGCAATCGTGAACCGCAGAAGGAGAAATCGCTAATTTTAGGCAAAGGCTAAATTATCCCGTCATGGAAGAAAGAGGAATCAGGAAAACTAGGGTTGGTGTGGTTACCAGTAATAAAATGGACAAGTCAATTACTGTGTCCGTTGAGCGGAAACTCAAACACCCTATTTA
The DNA here is from genome assembly GCA_050485785.1 of Saprospiraceae bacterium. Taxonomy (GTDB): domain Bacteria; phylum Bacteroidota; class Bacteroidia; order Chitinophagales; family Saprospiraceae; genus JBJHCA01. The sequence goes on from JBJHCA010000104.1 coordinate 976, forward strand.
CGGCAAGTTTGTGAAAAAGACCAAGAAGTTTCTTGCTCACGATGAAGCCAATGAATGCAAGGAAGGTGATCTGGTAAAGATTATGGAAACCAGACCACTTAGTAAGCGCAAGCGCTGGAGATTAATGGAAGTGATCGAAAAGGCGAAATAATTAATTATATCCGTCAAACTTTATTAAACTGATCAAACATGATACAGCAGGAATCCAGGCTCAGAGTAGCCGACAACAGCGGAGCCAAAGAAGTACTATGCATTCGCGTGCTTGGTGGTTCAGGCAGGCGATATGCCAGTTTGGGTGATCAAATTGTGGTTACCGTTAAGGATTCAACACCCGGCGGAATTAAGAAAGGAAGCATTTCCAAAGCCGTGATTGTTAGAACCAAAAAGGAAGTGCGCCGTAAAGACGGATCATATATTCGCTTTGATGACAATGCAGTGGTGCTGCTCAATCAGGCAGAAGAACCCAGAGGTACGCGTATTTTTGGCCCCGTTGCCAGAGAATTGCGTGAGCGCGACCATATGAAGATAGTATCGTTGGCTCCTGAGGTATTGTAAAGGTATTGCCAGCACTAAAAAATGTTATGAATTATGAAAACCAAAAAGTCATTCAGTAAGCAGGACCGCTTTCAGCCCAAACTTCATGTGAAGAAGGGTGATAAGGTTCGGGTTATTGCCGGCAAAGATCGTGGCAGAGAAGGTGAGGTTCTGGAGGTATTCCCCCTGAAAAACCGTGCTGTTGTTGATCAGGTCAATATGGTCAAAAAACACGAGAAACCAACCAACGAGAACCCCGGCGGTATCAATGAGGTTCCGGCTGCTATTCATATTTCCAACCTCATGGTTATCGATCCCTCCACTGGTGAACCTACCAGGATTGGTCGTAAGAAAGTGGAAGGAAAGCTGGTAAGATATTCGAAAAAATCTGGCGAAATTATTAAGTAATGAACTATACTCCTAGACTGAAAGAGCACTATCAGAAAGTGGTTGTTCCTGCTCTCAGAGAGCAGTTCCAGTATAAATCTGTAATGGAAGTGCCTCGTATCGAGAAGATCTGTATTAATCAGGCTATCGGTGAGGCTACAGGTGATAAGAAGCTCATTGATAATGCAGCTGCTGAGCTCAGCTTGATTGCAGGACAAAAAGCCATTCCCATAAAAGCTAAAAGGTCTGTTTCGAACTTTAAGCTTCGCGAGGGCATGCCTATAGCTGTTCGCGTTACGTTGCGCAAAAACAGAATGTATGAGTTTCTCGACAGGCTTGTTGCCATTGCATTGCCAAGGGTGCGCGATTTTCGCGGTGTTAACGACAAAAGCTTTGACGGACGCGGTAATTACTCTATGGGCGTTACTGAGCATATCATTTTTCCCGAAATTGATATGGACAAAGTGAACAAGATCCTGGGTATGGATATCAATTTTGTGACCACGGCTAAAACCGATGCAGAAGCTATGGCTCTGCTGAAATTAATGGGGATGCCATTTAAGAATCAAAGAAACTAAGAGGAATTATGGCTAGGAAATCACTTATAGCCCGCGAGGTAAAGCGCCAGAAGATGGTGGATAAGTACGCAGACCTCAGAAAGAAACTGAAGGAAGAAGGCAATTGGGAAGAGTTGGACAAGTTGCCCAGAAACTCAAACAAGATTCGCCTTCATAATCGATGCGGACTTACCGGTCGCCCTAAAGGATATATGCGCAAGTTTGGTATCAGCAGGGTAGCATTCAGAAGAATGGCGCTTCAAGGCAAAATTCCGGGAATCACTAAGGCTTCCTGGTAGTTAACGAGATCAAGAAATTTTATAGTAATGGTAGTTACAGACCCAATAGCAGATTATCTGACCCGCATTCGAAATGCTCAAATGGCCGGCCATCGTATGGTTGAAATCCCATCTTCAAAAATGAAGAAAAGGATTACCGAGATTCTATACGATCAGGGCTATATCCTGAAGTATCGCTTCCTGGAGGATGGACACAAGTCCACCATCCAGATAGCCCTGAAGTATGATGCTGAAACCAAGCAACCTGTAATCAGGTCGTTGGGCCGGATCAGTCGCCCCGGTTTAAGAAAGTATTCAGGAGTTGACGATATTCCCCGTGTAATCAACGGTTTGGGTGTTTGTATAGTTTCCACTTCAAAAGGTGTAATGACCGATAAGGAAGCCAGAAAGCAAAATGTCGGCGGTGAAGTGCTTTGCTACATTTACTAAATCAAGCGTAAAGCTTTAATATCTATATTATGTCACGGATAGGATACATGCCGGTTAGTCTTCCAAAAGGTGTTCAGGTTGACATCCTGGAAAACAATCTGGTGAAAGTTAAAGGACCCAAGGGAGAACTCTTTCAGGAAGTTGACCCAAACATTGAACTGACCATTGAGGATGATACCCTGAAGCTGGATCGGAAATCCGAAAGTAAGGAAGTCCGCTCAAAGCACGGTTTGTATCGTTCACTGATCAATAACATGGTGACCGGTGTAACTGAAGGTTACCAGATTACGCTTGAACTTATTGGTGTTGGTTACAGGGCGTCCAATACCGGGCAGTTGCTCGAGCTTACCCTGGGCTATAGCCACCCGATTATGTTTTATATTCCTGATGAAATCAAACTGGAAACTAAAGCAGAGAAGGGGCAGCCTCCTACAATCATCCTTACCGGTGCTGATAAGCAACTGATAGGGCAGGTAGCTGCAAAGATCAGAGCTTTCAGAAAACCCGAGCCTTATAAAGGTAAAGGTGTTAAATTTAAAGGTGAAGTATTGCGTCGTAAAGCCGGTAAAGCCGGTGCTAAGTAAGCCTAAATTGCAGTGTTAACCGGAACAACCACAACATTATGAAAATCACAAAAACACAGAGACGGAAGAGGATCCAGCAACGGATTCGCAAAGCTTTAAGAGGCACGGCTCAGCGTCCAAGACTCAGTGTGTTTAGAAGTAATTCACACATCTATTGCCAGCTTATTGATGATATAGCTGGTAATACTCTAATGTCTGCTACATCAAAAGATGAATCGCTCAACGGTGTAACCGGTACTAATACCGATATGGCCAAAGAAGTAGGTAAGCTGATTGGCCAAAAGGCTGTAGATGCGGGAATCCAAACTATAGTTTTTGATCGTGGTGGTTACCTGTATCACGGTCGTGTCAAAGCATTGGCTGACGGAGCACGTGAATCCGGTCTGCAATTCTAAAAAACAATATCCATGTCAAAGCAAAGTAACAAAAGGGTACGCCCGGCTGAAATTGAATTAAAAGAGAAACTGGTTGCACTCAACCGTGTCGCCAAGGTTACTAAGGGTGGACGTACTTTTAGTTTTGCCGCAATTGTTGTGGTTGGTGACGGCAATGGTACCGTTGGCAATGGTCTGGGTAAAGCACGTGACGTGTCTGAAGCTATTTCCAAAGCTGTTGATGATGCTAAAAAGAATCTTATCCAGTTCCCCATTCATAAAGGCACAATACCTCATGAACAAAGAGGTAAATATGGTGCCGGAAAAGTGTTGATCAAGCCAGCCTCTGATGGTACCGGTGTTATTGCCGGAGGGGCAATGCGTGCAGTGCTCGAAATAGCCGGAGTACACAATGTTTTAGCCAAATCTCAGGGATCCTCTAACCCGCATAACGTGATTAAGGCTACCATCAACGCATTAGAGCAGCTCAGAAGCCCAATGGAAGTGGCTAAAGACCGCAATATCTCATTGAAAAAGCTGTTTGAAGCATAAATCAATTATCATGAAAAAGCTTAGGGTTACCCAGGTAAAAAGTATCATCGATCGTCCGGAAAGGCAAAAAGCTACAGTCAGAGCACTTGGCCTCAGGAAGATGAATCAGGTTGTGGAACATGATGATTCTCCTCAGATTCGCGGTATGATCAGCAAAGTTGAACACCTGGTCACTGTAGAAGAAATTTAGTTGTAAACCGGAAGGAAAATCTTTATCCTCATGAAACTGCATAATCTAAAACCCGCTGAAGGAAGCACACGAGACAGAAAACGTGTTGGACGTGGCCAGGGAAGTGGCCGTGGGGGTACTTCAACGCGTGGTCATAAAGGAGCTAAATCCAGAAGCGGATTCTCCAATAAAAGAGCTTTTGAGGGTGGTCAAATGCCACTGCAAATGCGTCTGCCCAAGCGTGGCTTCAATAATGTTAATCGCATGGAATACGTGGCTGTCAATCTCAGCAGACTCCAGGCGATAGCTGACAAGTATAACCGCACTGATCTCGACCTGAAAGCGTTGTGTGAACTGGGTATTATTCGTTCAACCGACCGCATCAAGGTGTTGGCCAACGGAAACCTGAAAACCGGTATCACCGTGGAAGCTCATGCCGTATCTGGTAAAGCGAAAGAGGCTATTGAATCAGCCGGAGGAACTATAACCCTTGTGTAAATTAAGAACATTATTGCGTAATGAACAGATTTTTCACAACCTTATCGAACATCTATAAAATAAAAGAATTACGCGAACGCATTCTTTTTACACTGGGTCTGTTGCTCGTTTTTCGTTTTGGATCATTTGTTGTACTTCCCGGGATCAACCCATCTGTGTTACAGGCTGCCGTGCCCGCTACCGGATCCGGTGGACTGTTTGATCTGATCAACGTATTTACCGGAGGGGCATTCAACAATGCTGCCATTTTTGCCTTGGGAATCATGCCCTACATTTCGGCAGCCATTATCGTGCAGCTCCTGGGTTTTGCAGTGCCGTATTTTCAGCGTCTGCAATCTCGTGAAGGTGAATCCGGCCGCAAAAAAATTACCCAGATTACCCGTTTGCTTACTGTGGCTATTACACTGGTTCAGGCCGGCGGGTACCTTACCTATATTACTCAGTCATACCCGCAAGCGCTGGTGCCAACTGTTCCGTTAACCGTTTTCTGGTTTTCCAATATCATTATTCTCACAGCTGGGGTAATTTTTGCGATGTGGCTGGGTGAACGCATTACCGATAAAGGAATTGGTAACGGTATTTCACTGTTGATCATGATCGGTATTATTGCTGCATTGCCGCAGGCTTTGCTTGCTGAATTCGGTCTGCGCCTCGACGGACAAGGTGGTTTGATAGCACTTGTGCTTGAGCTCGCTGCGTTGGTAGTTATTGTTATGGGAACGGTGTTACTGGTGCAGGGCGTTCGGCGAATACCCATTCAGTTTGCCAAACGGACTATGGGTCGCTCCATGGGTAATGTTCCCGCAAGTGGTAAAAGGGACTTTATTCCTTTGAAAGTCAATGCTGCCGGAGTAATGCCGATAATCTTCGCCCAGGCTTTGATGTTCCTCCCTGCAACTGTAGTACAATTTCTCAATCCGGATGATCCTATGGGAACAGGTGGATTGCTGGGTGCATTTAACGACCCGTTTTCCACGCCGTATAATGTAATGTATTTCCTCCTTGTTGTGGTGTTTACTTACATCTATACAGCCCTACTTGTGAATCCACAGCAGTATGCTGAATACCTCAAGCGACAAAATGCTTTTATTCCCGGCATAAAGCCCGGTAAGAATACGGCAGACTTTATTGATACGATTACCACCCGGATTACTTTGCCTGGTTCTATTTTTCTCGGCCTCATTTCCATTATGCCTGCATTTGCGGCAGCTTTTGGTGCTAACGTCGCTTTTGCCATGTTTTTTGGCGGTACCTCTCTGCTCATTTTAGTGGGTGTGGTACTGGATACTTTACAGCAGATTGAAACCCACCTTCTGATGCGTAAATACGACGGACTGGTTAAATCAGGCCGACTGAAAGCCAAAGGTGGCGTAATGGGTATTGGTGCCGGAATGTGATGATTTTTTTTAGATATAGCAGTTTTTTGGGCAATTCAGGTGTAACTCGACATACACCTGAATTGTCATTTTAAGACCGGCTCATTAATATTGTATGATTCTCAAAAGCAAAAGTGAAATTGAACTGATACGTCAGAATTGCCTGATGGTATCCGATGTACTTGCACTTGTTGCCGGAGTGATCAAACCCGGAGTAACCGGTAAATATCTTGATCAGCTTGCCGAGGAATATATACGGGATCAGGGGGCTGAACCCGGTTTCAAGGGGTACAATGGTTTTCCTTCTACGCTATGTATCTCGATCAACCAGGCTGTAGTTCACGGCATTCCCACTGATATACCTTTTAACAATGGCGATATTGTCAGTATTGACTGTGGTGTCAAGATGAACGGCTATTTTGGTGATGCTGCATTCACCTTCCCCATTGGCGATATCTCTTATGAAGCCTATGAGCTTTGTTCGGTAACCAAAACAGCATTGTACCTGGGTATTGAAAAAGCTTTGATTAACAACAGAGTGGGGGATGTAAGCTTTGCCATCCAGCATTATACAGAAACGGTAAACTCCTTTGGTGTGGTTAGAGAATTGGTTGGCCATGGATTAGGGCAATCACTGCACGAGCCCCCCGAAGTACCCAATTTCGGCAAACGGGGGAGAGGCCCTAAGTTAAAGGAGGGTTTGGTTATTGCCATTGAGCCTATGATCAACCTGGGATCGCGCAGAGTTAAGCAATTGCCAGATGGCTGGACTATAGTTACAGCAGATGGTAAACCTTCTGCTCATTATGAACACAGCATTGCTGTAACTGCTGACGGGCCGGATATTCTCAGTGACCATGTTCGTATTGAGGATGCCCTGAAAAAAAATGAAAATATTCATGACATTCCGGTAAAAAAAGCAGATATTTGCAGTCCGAAAAATATGCCGATCTGATATGGCTAAACAAGGGTTAATAAAACAAGACGGTGTCATACTTGAAGCCTTGTCAAACGCGATGTTTCGCGTGAGGCTTGAAAATGATCACCAGATCATCGCAACCATCAGCGGCAAAATGAGGATGAATTATATCCGGATTTTGCCTGGTGACAAGGTTTCGGTTGAAATGTCACCTTATGACCTGAGTCGGGGACGCATTATTTATCGATATAAATAAGAAAAAAACGCATTGTTATGAAAGTGAGAGCTTCCATAAAGAAGAGATCCGCGGAGTGCAAAATTGTACGCCGAAAGGGTAAACTGTATATTATTAACAAGAAGAACCCGAAGTTCAAGCAACGTCAGGGATAAACTCATTGGATTATGGCACGTATTGCTGGTGTAGATCTACCTAGAAACAAAAGAGGCATAATTGCCCTTACCTACATTTATGGTATTGGTCCCACGCTTTCCGGAAATATTCTGGACAAAGCCCAGGTGGATCATAATGTTAAGGTTAATGACTGGACGGATGAGAATATCAGGGATATCCGAATGGTTATTACCGATGAGCACAAGGTAGAAGGTGCCTTGCGTTCGGAAGTGCAACTGAGTATCAAGCGATTGATGGATATTGGTTGCTACCGTGGTCTCAGACACAGAAAAGGACTTCCGGTGCGCGGACAAAGCACCAAAACCAATGCCCGCACTCGTAAAGGAAGGAAGAAAACCGTAGCCAACAAGAAGAAGTAACCGCTAAATTATTCGCATAATCATCACTTTGTGTTATGGCAAAAGCTAGATCAAGAAAAGCCAAAAAGCTCAATGTTAATGTGTCTCCCGACGGATTCGCATACATCAAGGCTTCATTCAACAATATCATTGTTACCCTAACCAATAATCAGGGGCAGACAATATCATGGGCTTCCGCCGGTAAAGCCGGTTTCAGAGGCTCCAAGAAAAACACGCCTTATGCTGCACAGATTGCCGCTTCGGATGCTGCCAAAACAGCTTACGAGCATGGCCTGAGAAACTGTGTTGTATATGTTAAAGGCCCCGGCTCCGGCAGAGAGGCAGCAATTCGTGGAATTCATACTTCCGGTATTAATGTAACATTGATCAAAGACGTTACGCCAATTCCTCATAACGGTTGCCGCCCGCCTAAACGTCGCCGGGTTTAATCGCGTTTCCCACGATCAGATAAAATTTGAAAGTTTATTAATTATGGCAAGATATACCGGACCAAGAACAAAAAAGGCAAGAGCATTTGGTGAGCCTATTTTTGGATTCGATAAGGCTTTTGAACGGAGGAAATACCCCCCGGGACAACACGGCAATTCCAAGCGTCGTAAGAACAAATCTGATTACGCAATGCAATTAATGGAAAAGCAAAAGGCTAAATATACTTACGGCGTATTGGAGCGTCAGTTCAGAAACCTTTTTGACAAAGCATCCAGTAAAATTGGTGTAACCGGTGAAGTGTTGCTTCAGCTGCTCGAGTCCAGACTGGATAATACTGTTTACAGACTTGGAATTGCACCTACACGCAGAGCGGCCAGACAGTTGGTTTCTCATAAGCACATTATGGTCAATGGCGTTCTGTCCAACACACCATCATTGTCTCTTCGCCCTGGTGATGTAGTGAAAGTGAGACCCAAATCTCTGGGTCTTCAGGTTGTTCAGGATTCTCTTCAGTCGAAAAAGGAAGTCAGAAAGTTTGGCTGGCTTGAGTGGAACCCTGATAAGCATGAAGGAGTTTATTTGCAACATCCTGAGCGCGATCAGATTCCGGAAAAAATCAATGAGCAGCTAATTGTTGAATTATATTCTAAATAATGGCTGTTGGCCTGAAAGGTAAATAGTTAGAGTATGCCAATCAAGTACCTTTATTTGATTGGCTTTCTTCGTCAAATATTAATTATCTCCTCCTATGAGCATACTTAATTTTCAAACTCCGGATAAGATCATCATGCAAAAAGCCGATGATTTTTTCGGCACTTTTGAGTTTAAACCCCTGGAGCCGGGTTTTGGACAAACCATTGGAAACTCTCTGCGCAGGGTATTGCTTTCTTCCCTTGAAGGTTGTGCTATAACTGCAGTGAGAATTGCCGGTGTAGATCACGAATTTTCTACCATCGACGGCGTTGTTGAAGACATGGTTGAGGTGATCCTTAACCTGAAGCAGGTTCGTTTGAAGCAGAACGTTCCTATGGAGTTTGGAGCCATGGAGAAGATCTATATCACCATTGCCGGAAAGGATAAGTTTGTTGCCGGTGAAATCGAAGAGCATACCAACCTGTTC
>JBJHCA010000105.1:0-9207 GCA_050485785.1 Saprospiraceae bacterium
CGATAGGGCGGTGCATAGCATACTACCACAGCCTGAATATTATAGTTGAACAACAAGGCTATGAGAGCATCCTGAAAGGAGTGTTGCACATTAAACTCATAGACGAGATATTCATCCGTATCGGAAAGTTCCTTCACTTTGGAGCGTAGGTTGTTCTCATCCGTTTCATTGATGTTGTCAATAAACAGAACTTCAAAGTAGTTTTTACCTTGTTGCTTGGGATCCTGAACTGTTGCCTGCGATGCCGATTCGTCCGTAATTTCTTCATCCAGTAGTTCGGGTTGATACCGGTATTCGTCACTCACGATAGAGCGCATGGTATCGGCCAGATTCCTGTAAAGCGCATCCAGCTTGCCGGAATCAAAAAATTTTCTGAGGGTTTTGAGTCTGAATTTGCCCGGATAGGAGTAATAATTCTCAATGCAGGCCAGGTGTTCAAAAGTGGTAATGATATCTTTTTTCAGGGCCTCGCATTTCTTGCCCGTGCCGGCAAGTTCGTCAATGTAAGATCCGGTTTTCACTTTGAGGCGATTCCAGAGGTCAAGGCGCAGCTGCCCAACATTAAAGTGTTTGGTTATAACCGGTTTTGCATTTTCCATATCGCTTATTTCTCAGAATGTAGTGCCAGACGGTTTCCTTCTGTATCGATAAAGATAGCAAAATAGCCCATTTCCTCACTGATCAGGGTTTTGGGCATCACCACTTTTCCGCCGGCTTCTTCAACTTTCATCAGGATATGGTTGAGGTCTGAACCTCCATTCAGGTAAATTAGGGGGCCGTGATCGGCGGGTATACAACCTTCACCTTGAATCACAGCGCCTCCAATGCCCGTGCCTTCCGCAGGAAAAAACCCCATAGTGAATTCCTGCATCTGTACTGTTTCGAGCTCAATGCCAAAAATATAATTGTAAAAGGTTGTAGCTCGCTGGTGGTCCAGGGCAGGAATTTCGAACCAGGTGACGAAATTCACCGGCTTCTTAGCTTTGTGCATTCCGCTTGTAGATCCCATAGCGACTAATATTTGGTTTAGTCGGTAATATCTCGTTTATATTCCAGTGTTGAGTTGGGTTTGGCCAAAATATTTTCCTGCATCTTGAGTTTTGACAATTCTGCCAGCTTCTTGGGCTTAATCAATGGCCCCAGTTTGTCGAGAAACTCATGCCGGGTATTGCGCTGATAAATGTCGTACTCGATGGGATTGTCCCGAAAACTCTTGAGTGGCTGCCCCAGCCTGAGCACACCCAACTCGCGGCTTCTGCGCACTTTGTCCATGTTGATCTCAATGGGTATCAGCTCTTCGGTGGTATCGGCCTGATAAATAACCCTGCCGTCGGGTCCGCAAATTATGGAACGCCCGCTTCCTCCGGAATCCAGACCATTGATGTCAAAAATGTAACACTGGTTGATTGCAGCCGAAGCACGGGCTATAGATAGCTCAATATCCCTGTCAATAGTTCCGGTAAGGCTGGGATGAAGAATTACTTCGGCACCCATTACGGCCAATGTACGGGTAGTTTCAGGAAACCACATGTCATAGCAAATAGATACGCCAAACTTGCCCACATCGGGAACATCGAAAAGGCAGAAGCTTTCACCCGGTGTTACACCAACTTCGTAGGGGTAAAACGGGTACATTTTACTGTAGCGGCTTACCACTTCGCCATCGGGACTGATCACAGATGCGGTATTGTAGATGTGGCCGTTGCGTTTTTCGAATATTGAGCCCGGCAGCAACCAGATTTTATGTTTAGCAGCCAGTTCCTGCATTTCCTCCTCAAAGGGACCGGGCAACTCCTGGGCATGGTGGATCAGCGGGCCATAGGCACAGAGTTCACTGAACAGCACCATATCCACCCAGGGATAAAGGTTCATCAGGATATTCAGCTTCACCTTCATCATCTCCACATTGGAGTAAGTGGCCGGTACCTTCATTTGAATTCCTGCTATGGCAAATGGACTCATATTACTAACCCTGAGGCCCTCATAATTTCTTCTTCCAGAATATCAAGGCCATTGTTGAGTACTTCATCTTCAATGATCAGCGGACTTAATATCCGGATGACATTTTTGAACGTACCTGCCGTGATGATGATCAGTCCGCGTTCTGCACATTGTTTTACGATGGCTGCACAGATGTCGGCATTGGGTTTGCGGGGGTTCTTGTCGTGAACAAACTCCACGCCTATCATAGCACCCAAGCCTCTTACATCTCCGATCACCGGGCATTTTTCTTTCAGGGCTTCCATTCTGGTCCTGATGATTCTTCCTACTCTTTGGCCCTGTTCATTGATGTTGACCTCTTCCATGTACCGGATAGTGGCCAGCGAAGCGGCGCAGGCTATCGGGCTGCCTCTGTTGGTTCCGCCAATTGATCCGCCGGCAGCGGCATCCATCACATCAGCTTTGCCTACTACGGCTGCAATGGGTAATCCGGATCCCATCGATTTGGCATAGGTGCTGATATCCGGTGTAATGCCGTAATGTTGCCAGCTGGCCCATTCGCCGCATCTTCCGAAACCGGATTGCACCTCGTCAAATATGAGCATAACCCCATAACGGTCGCAAAAGTCGCGCAGTGCCTGCAGGTAGCGTTTTGGTATGGGATTAAAGCCGCCTTCTCCCTGCACCGGCTCCAGTATTATGGCTGCCAGGTTTTCAGGGTCAACCTCATTGTAGGCCAATTCGTTGAGCTTGGCAATACAGGAATCGATGAAGTCTTCTTCACTGCGCCCGTCGGAGTACCTGTATACATTGGGAAAGTCGATCCGGTATACCTCCGGTGCAAACGGGCCGCAGAATGGTTTGTATGTCAGTCTGCTGGTCAGCGACATGGCCATCATCGTCCGTCCGTGGTAGGCACCGGTAAAGCAAATAACCGCCTGGCGTTTTGTTGCCTGTCGTGCAATTTTAACGGCATTTTCTACAGCCTCGGCACCGGTACACACCAGCATGGCTTTGGTTTTATCGCCATGCGGCAGCAATTCGGCCAACTTCTCACAAAGAGCTATATATGATTCATAAGTAACTACATTGAAGCTGGTATGTAAAAATTTTTGCGCTTGTTCAGTAATGGCCTTAACTACAGGTTCAGGACAATGGCCTGCATTGACTACGCCAATTCCCCCGGCAAAATCGATCCACTCTCTTCCATCCACATCGGTGATCACTGCTCCGCGGGCATGCTGTACCGTAGCGGTATTAAATACCCCCACACCATTGGCCACAGCGTTCTTTCGCCGCTCAAACAATTCAACGGACTTCATCTTATCTGTTACCATATTTTATGTTGTTGATGATTTTTGAAACAGGTTCTGCTATCAGGCCACAAAGCTAATTACTTTAAGTGTTAAAGTGTTTCGGCATTTCCAAAAATTGGATGTCCATTGCAGCAGTAACCGTGATATTACAGGTTTCAGGTTTTGTATGCGCAAAGTTTCCATTGGCAATATGTACCTTTGCAGCCTCAAAATTATTCAATGCTACGGGACGTCACCACTTATGCCGGCACCTTTCAATCGGTTTACGGGCTTCAGGGTCACCTGAGTTTTGTGCCGGACGAGGATATTCAGATCAGAGAGCCTTTTCCCGGTGTAGTTTTCGTAAAACTCGGCGGTATGCTGATTCCCTATATGGTAGAGGAAGTGCTGAGTGAATATCGTCTCAAGCTGGATAAGATCAATGATCCTGATGCCGCTGCAGGTCTAAAGGGGAAGGAAGTCTACATGCACACAGATGACGTGGAAAAGATAGAAAGCAATATTAAGGGATTTGAGCCGGAACACCTGACGGGTTTTGGTTTGTATGATGGATCACTTTTTGTGGGCAATGTCCTCAGGGTAGAGATTTACCCGCAACAAGTGATGTTGTTTGTGGAAAATGACGGCCCGGAATTCATGGTTCCATTGGCTGAAGACTGGATTAACGAAATTGACGAAAACGGTAAGCGTCTGATCATGAACCTGCCTGAGGGGTTAATACCGCAAAGCTGATGCATATTGACATCATTGCCATAGTACCCGAACTTCTTGCCAGTTCACTGGGACATTCTATTATGAAACGAGCCCGTGACAAAGGTTTGCTCACGGTAAATGTCCATGATTTGCGCACTTACGGCAAGGGAAAATACAAGCAAATCGACGATTATGCATACGGAGGCGGAGCGGGGATGGTGATAATGCCTGAACCTCTTGGGCAATGCATTGAAGACCTGAAAGCTCAGCGCCGGTATGATGAGATCATTTACATGAGTCCGGATGGAGATACGATGCATCAAGGCATGGTAAATCAGCTTTCGTTGCTCAAAAACCTGCTCGTGATCTGCGGCCATTACAAGGGGATAGATCAGCGGATCAGAGACCTGCATGTAACGAAGGAGATCAGTATTGGGGATTACGTACTTTCCGGAGGCGAACTGGCTGCTTGTGTGCTGGTAGATGCCATTGGCAGGCTGTTACCCGGAGTACTCAACGACGAGACCTCCGCGCTGAGTGACTCATTTCAGGATAACTTACTGGCTCCGCCGGTGTATACCCGGCCAAAAAATTACCGGGGTATGGAAGTTCCGGAAGTGCTGTTGTCAGGCCATGAGGCCATGATACGCCAGTGGCGGTTTGAACAGGCACTCGAGCTCACCAGAAATAAACGTCCGGATCTGCTGGATAAAAATGATGACCATGATACAGATTTATAAATTTGGCGGGGTATCGGTACAGCATGCCGATGCCGTGAAAAATGTAGCCGGCATTATTGATGAAGCCGGAGCGCCTACGCTGGTAGTGCTTTCAGCAGCCGGCAAAACCACCAATGCCCTGGAACAGGTATGGAGTTGCATCACGGCCGGCGAAAAACAAAATGCTATCCATGCTCTTCAAAATGTTCGCAATTATCATGAGCAGATCATGAAACCGTTGTTTGATGAGAGCGATGAAGTGTACACCTGGGTCAACGATCTGTTGGTAGAAATAGAATGGATCATTGATGATGACCCGCATCCTGATCCGGATTATATCTATGATCAGGTGGTGAGCATTGGAGAGCTGATCAGTACCAGAATACTTGCCGCATACCTTGCCCAGCGCGGCCTCAATACCGAGTGGGTGGATATTCGCGATGTTATTCGCACCGATAACACCTACAGGGATGCAGTGATTGACTGGGATTTTACCCGCAATGCCGCGGTTGCAGTGTTAAAACCTTTGCTTGAAGCTGGCAAAACCGTGATTGTACAGGGATTTATCGGTGGAACATCGGAGAATTTCACAACCACACTTGGCAGGGAAGGCTCGGATTACACTGCCGCCATACTGGCCAATTGCCTTGATGCAGCAAGAGTGGTGATCTGGAAGGATGTTCCCGGCATTATGACTGCAGACCCCCGGTTGTTTAATGATGTCAGTTTGCTGGAAAGCCTTAGCTACCGTGAAGCCATAGAAATGACCTATTACGGGGCCAAAGTGCTTCATCCGAAAACCATTAAACCCATACAAAACAAGTATATCCCGCTTTACGTCAAGTCATTTATTGATCCGCAAAAGCCCGGGACCTGCATCAGGGGCGATGATCAGGTAGCTATGCCTCCCATTGTGGTAGTGGAGAAAAACCAATGCTTGTTGCGCATTTCCAGCCGTGATTTTTCTTTCATTGCCGAGCACCACATGCAGCAGATCTTTTCCATTATTGCTACATACCGGCTTAAGGTAAATCTGATGCGTAATTCAGCCATCAGCTTCACCCTGTGCGTTCAATACGTACCCGAACGATATGAAAGCTGCCTGAAAGATCTGAGCAATTACTTCAATATTTCGGATGTGCGGCATCTGGAAATTATTACCGTGAGACACTATGTCAACCGCCTGGTGGATACACTCAAAGAAGACAAAGTGCTGTTGATGGAAGAGCGACATCACCGGACTGCTCAGATGGTGGTACAGGATGTTAAACTGCCTCAACGCAAAGACCCCTGACAGCTAATCGCCAACGTAAACTGAATGCTTAGCAGGCACAATAACGTTTCCGGATTCAGGACTCGCTACGTGCCTCACTGTGATGAACGGTTTCGTCATCTTCGTCGTCATCGTCCTCATCTTCATCTTCATCTTCAATCTGTTCCGGAGTCTTGCTTTTCAGCTCTTCAATGTAATCTTTGTACTGGTTGATTTTGGTTCGCTCCCAAAGCGGCACATCATCCCAATAGGCCGCCCTGCCAATTATATGAGCCGCAATGGGGGATGTAATCAGCAAAAACACGATTACTGCGGCAGCCTTGATGGCAATGGTAATATCGTTAAAATAGATAGCCGTTCCCACCATAATAGAGGCCACACCCAGAGTAGCCGCTTTGGTAATAGCCGAAACCCGTATGTAAAAGTCGGGCAGGCGCACCACACCAATGGAGGAAATGAAGATGAAGATTACCCCGGTAAGAATAAATATTGCACAGATTATTTCAGTCAGCATCCTGCTTTCTTTTATTCCGCATGTAATAAGCAAAGGCCACAGCCCCTAAAAACATGATCAGTGAAAGAATAACTGCTACTATCATGTAGGACTTTACCCCCGTAATGAGCGAGTACAGGGCAATCATTCCTATCACAATGGTACCGATCAGATCAAATGATATTACCCGGTCAGGCAGTGAGGGGCCTTTTACCAGTCTGATAATGATCAGGCTGATGGAAAAACTCAAAATGACGAGCGAAATCAGTATGGCAGTTTCAAAAATGTTCATCGCGTTACTCCAAGCAGTCGTTTTTCAAATCCGTTTTTCAAATAGTTCTTTAATTCCTCAGCCCTTTCAACACTCTCACCGTAATACACGGAATGCACAAACAGGTATTTCTTATCTTCCGAAAGGTCCAGACTTAGCGTACCCGGAGTGAGAGAGATCATATTGGCGAGAATGGTAATTTCAAGATCGCTTTCTGCATCAAGGGGCAGCTTGATTACACAAGGGTGCATGTAAAATGGCGGTGTCAGTACATCATAGGCTACTTTGAGATTGGCCACAAAAAGTTCCTTGATGAAGAAAATGATGAGCTTGAGCAGCCTGAGCATCTTTCTGTAATAAGCTTTTTGAAAGAAAAAGAAAGTAATCCAGATCGCGGAGAATATGATCAGAAAAAGGCTGAATAGCTGTACCGCATTAAACTCCAGTGGAGTGAACCATATGATGGCTACAGATGCCAGTATCGAAGTGATAATATGCGGAATAAAAATTCTCATGGTGTTCCCAATACAGTTTGAATGTAGATCTCAGGATTCAGCAATTGTTCAGCAGTTTTGATGGCCAGTTGCATCACCGGTTCGGTAAATATACCGATAAACAGCGTAATGCAGGCTAATAGCATAACAGGTAACACCATGGCCCGGGCTTCCCACAGCGTTTTAAATTTCAGTTTGTCTTCGTCAGGCTTGTGTTTGGCTGGTTGATCTTTCCAAAAGGCTTCGTTCCAGATCTTAACCATGGAGTAAAGAGTCAAAAACCCAACTACCAGTGCCACAATCACAATGATGAAAGATTCTATCTCAAGACCGGCCTTGATCAGTATGAATTTTGCCCAAAACCCCGACAGGGGCGGAAAACCGGCCAGTGAAAAGGCTGATACTATAAACAGCAGCGCCAGGAAGGGGAATTTGTTGTACACCCCACCCAGCTTTTTCAAGTCATAACTGCCCTTGAGCTGATTGACTATGCCGCTGATCAGAAATAAGTTCGACTTCACAATGATATGGTGCATGATGTAAAAAACGGCTCCTGCCAGCGCAAGCGGCGTTTTTAATGCCAGTCCCATAATCATATATCCAATTTGACTGATGATGTGGAATGACAATACCCGCCTGAACTCCATTTGTGCAGCAGCACCAAGTACACCAGTAACCATAGTTATTCCGGCCACAACTAGCAATAAGGTTCCCGTAAATTCTTCATCGTGGATGAAAATCATGGTGTAAAAGCGAATGAATGCATAAACCCCGACCTTGGTCAGCAACCCTGCAAAAATGGCGGAAACTGTGGCGGAAGGAGTATGGTAAGAGGCCGGCAACCAGGCAAACAGAGGAAACACGGCAGCCTTTACACCAAACGCAATAAAAAAGAATACCGAGGCCAGAGTGAGCATCTTGGGCTCCTCTATCTGGCCAACCCTGATCGCTAACTCAGCCAGATTTAGTGACCCGGTAAGTCCGTACAATAATCCGATTCCGGCCAGGAAAAACGCCGAGGCAATGATGTTAATGGTAACATATTTGATGGCTCCTTCCACCTGGGCCTTGGTTCCGCCCAATGCCATAAGTACAAAAGAGCTGATCAGCATGATCTCAAACCAGACATACAGGTTAAAAACATCACCGGCCATGAATGCACCGCAAACGCTGAACATCAAAAACATGAGCAGGGGGTAAAATCCAAACTTAAGGTGTCGGCCTCCAATTTCCTGCAGAGAATAAATGGAAACGGCCAGGCCGGTGATGGCAGCCAGCAACACCATGATGGCACTGAGCAGATCGGCTACCATGGTAATGCCAAATGGTGCATCCCACCCCCCCGACTGAAATGCCAGGGCCTCGTGCTGATAAACCGCATACAACAACCAACATGATGCCGCTGTAAGCAGAACAGATGAACTCAAAAAGATGTACTTCTGGACCCTTACATTATTCCATGCAAACAGGCAGATGATGGCTGCCAGTAAAGGGATCAGAATTACCAGTAGTAAGATGTTCTCCATTAATACAGTCTGTCAGTAGTGTTCAAATCGTCAAGGTCATCAGTTTTGGATGTCTGGTATCCAAGTTTTATCAGTACAATGGCAAAAGCCTGAATGCCAAAGCCTATTACAATGGCAGTGAGCACCAGAGCCTGGGGAACCGGATCTGCATAGGGCTCCAACAGCACATCGGCACCATCGGGTATAAGCGGTGGTGCAGCCCGGGTTACACGGCTTATGGTAAATAGCAACAGATTGGACGCATGCCCCAGAATGATCAGGCCGATGATCAACTTGACAAAACTGCGGTGGAGGATGAGGTACATACCGCCTGCATACAAACCACCGATAAGAAAGGGTAGTACGTCTTCCATAATTAATCGGTTGTTCCTTTCCAGAGTGAGAAAATGATTTTCAGCATGATCCCCGTTACCACCAGATACACGCCAATATCAAACAGCAGGGGAGTACCCGGCTTGCCGATCTTCGGTATTTCTATATC
>JBJHCA010000106.1:0-8911 GCA_050485785.1 Saprospiraceae bacterium
ACAGGTGGCTCAGGTCCAGGGCTAGGGGCATGAAATTCTCCGTTTCATTGGTGGCAAAACCAAACATCATCCCCTGATCGCCGGCACCCTGTTCTTCAGGTTTACCACGATCAACTCCCTGATTGATATCAGGGCTTTGTTCATGTATGGCAGTCATTACTCCGCAGGAGTTGCCTTCAAACATATATTCACTCTTGGTATACCCGATTTTGTTGATCACATCGCGGGCAATCTGCTGAAGGTCGAGGTAAGCATTGGATTTTACCTCTCCGGCCAATACAACCTGACCGGTAGTTACCAGCGTTTCGCAGGCTACTTTGGAATTGGCATCGTAAGCCAGAAAATAATCGAGTACTGCATCTGAAATCTGGTCTGCAACTTTATCAGGATGCCCTTCCGATACAGACTCCGACGTAAAAAGATATGGCATTGAAATGGTTTTAAACTAAGCTCTGAAAAAAGATGTGCAAAGATAATGAATGTAAGCCGAATGAAAAACTTATGGACGCGATGATGGGTTGCCATTTTATATCTTTGCGCAAAAAGCAGGAACCATGAATGAATTCAGAATGGAAAAAGATTCGATTGGAAATATTGAAGTGCCTTCAGATGCATATTGGGGAGCACAAACACAGCGATCCGTGCAAAACTTCAAAATAGGCGGCCATCGCATGCCCATTGAGGTTATCAGGGCATTTGCCATCCTGAAAAAGGCTGCGGCCAATACCAACAGAGAACTGGGTGTATTGAGTGAAGAAAAAGCGGAGTTGATCTCAACGGTTTGTGACGAAATTACCGCAGGCCAATGGGATGATCAGTTTCCATTGGTTGTATGGCAAACTGGTTCCGGAACCCAGTCCAATATGAATGTTAACGAAGTGATAGCCAACAGGGCTCATGTTTTGCAGGGCGGAAGCTTATCTGATGCCACTCGGGCAATTCACCCCAATGACGATGTCAATAAGTCGCAATCGAGTAATGATACTTTTCCGACTGCCATGCATATTGCCGCATTGTCCATACTCACACAAAAAGTAACTCCTTCCGTGTTCCGCCTCAGAACAGCATTACACGAAAAAGCCGAAGCATACCGGGACGTGGTAAAAATTGGCCGCACCCATCTGATGGATGCCACACCATTGACACTGGGTCAGGAATTGTCGGGTTATGTGAGTCAACTCGATCATGGACTACGGGCAGTTCACTTCAGTTATCACCATTTGAGTGAAGTGGCTTTAGGAGGCACTGCAGTCGGTACCGGGCTTAACACCCCTAAAGGCTATTCGGAACGCGTGGCTGAACTAATAGCCAAATATACCGGACTGCCATTCAGGACAGCAGAGAATAAGTTTGAAGCCCTGGCCTCGCATGATGCTATAGTGGCTGCTCACGGAGCACTAAAAACACTGGCCGTAAGTCTGATGAAGATTGGCAATGACATTCGTCTTTTGGCTTCAGGCCCCCGCTGCGGCATTGGTGAAATCAATATTCCTGCCAATGAACCCGGCTCATCCATAATGCCCGGCAAAGTTAATCCAACGCAATCGGAAGCCCTCACCATGGCCATGTCAAGGGTAATAGGAAACGATGTTACCATAAACGTAGGTGGAATGCAGGGACACTTTGAGCTGAATGTGTTCAAGCCGGTTATGATCCATAGTTTTCTTGAATCCGCTCACCTGATAGCAGATGCCTGCGAAAGTTTTTGCAGCCATTGTATTGAAGGGCTTGAACCCAATCCTGAACGGATTAAAATGCACCTCGACAACAGTTTAATGCTGGTTACCGCATTGAATACCCATATTGGCTATGACAAAGCTGCCTCTATTGCCAAAAAAGCTTATCATGAAGGAACTACTTTGAAGCAGGCTGCCATTGGTCTGGGATACCTGACTGAGGAAGAGTTCGATTCATGGGTGCGACCTGAACAAATGATTTAATCCTCTTTTAGGCTGAAAATTGTAAAATTCAGGTAACAGATTAGCTTTTTTTTTCAAAATGTAACATCTTTACCATTACTTAGCTGTTAAGCACAACAACCGATTG
Organism: Saprospiraceae bacterium; assembly: GCA_050485785.1. Classification (GTDB taxonomy): domain Bacteria; phylum Bacteroidota; class Bacteroidia; order Chitinophagales; family Saprospiraceae; genus JBJHCA01. The sequence goes on from JBJHCA010000106.1 coordinate 2,047, forward strand.
CCTTAAATTCAAATCTGCCATGGAAACAGGTTTAGAAACATATGATCTTAAGATCGCCAACCTGACCAATGGCTCTCATCATTTCAGGTACGAGATTAACGATGACTTTTTCGCTCATTTCAGTGAATCGCTGATCAGGCACGGGAATTGCAAGGTAGACGTCGACCTGGAAAAGAACAACAGCACCTTTGATCTGCATATCCGATGCACCGGTGATGTAGAAGTTACCTGTGACCGATGCCTCACTCCATTTAGAAGACCTACCGAATGTGAATACACAATAATTTTGAAAATGAGCCACGCAAATTTGGAAGATGCAGGCGAAGAAATCGAAATTATTGCCCCCGGCACAATAAAAATTAACCTGGCATGCTACATATATGAATGTATGCAGTTATCTTTGCCACTGCAAGTATTTTGTGACCAGCAACCGGGGAATTCCTGCGATAAGGAAGTACTTGAATTTTTAGAAAAGCTAAAAATTAGCTCTTCTGAAAAATCTTTTGTGGAAGCTTTTAAAGATTTAAGATTAAAACAGTAATTTTGCCGCTGTTTAAAATAGAGTTGAATTATGGCACATCCTAAGAGTAGAATTTCAAAAATGCGAAAGCGCAAACGCAGAACTCACTACAAAGCTGAAGTTCCTGCATACTCTGTTTGTCCGGCTACCGGAGAAACTCATCAGCGCCACAGAGCTTACTACGACGAAGAAGGCAATTTGTACTATAAAGGCCAACTGGCCATTGCTGCTTCCAGCGAAGAAGCCGAAGAATAAATCACATAGTTAGTTACACACACTACACTATTCCGGGCTCCCATACTTGTATGCGGAGCCTTTTAATTTTTAAGTCCTATGAAAAAGCAAATCATAACATCCAAAGCACCCCGGGCCATTGGCCCTTACAGCCAAGCAATAGAAGCCGGTGATTTTATTTTTGGATCGGGACAGATACCCGCTGACCCCGCTACCGGTGACATTGTAAGCGGAGACATCCGTGCGCAGACAGCCCGCGTTATGGATAACATCGGTGCAGTGCTGAAGCAATCAGGCCTGTCATTCAACAACATTGTTCAGTGTACGGTATTCGTAAAAAGCATGGATGATTATGCAGCCATCAACGAAGTATATGCGGGCTACTTTGAGGATGTTGAATATCCGCCGGCGAGAGCACTGGTGGAAGTTAGCCGCCTGCCTAAAAATGTCAATATCGAGATTGCCTTTACTGCTGTAAGGGCTTAAACCTGCCTTAGTATGGAACTGAAGCCGTCAGAACAAAAAACCATTCTCTCCTGCATTCAGCCAACAGGAGATATGCATTTTGGCAACTACTTCGGAGCCATCAAAAATTGGGTCCAAATGCAGCAGGAGTACCGCTGCTATTATGGCATAGTAGATTATCATGCCATCACCATGCCATATGCCTCCAACAAATTGAGAGAACAGGTTTGGGATCTGGTGTTTAATCTTCTGGCCTGTGGTGTTGATATCAACAATCTGTTTATTCAAAGCATGATACCCGAACATGCCGAACTGGCCTGGATACTAGGCTGCAGTACAGCATACGGTGAACTAAACCGGATGACTCAGTTTAAAGATAAATCCCAGCAGGTAAAAGAAAAGCAGAAAGACCAGTTCGTGTCGGCAGGGCTGTTTTTTTACCCTGTATTACAGGCTGCCGACATTCTGATCTACCATGCTGACCTGGTTCCTGTAGGTAAAGATCAGGAACAGCATCTTGAACTAACGCGCAACATTGCCCTGCGATTCAATCAACAGTTTGGCGTGGAATACTTCACTCTTCCACAATCCAAATATACGGAAACACCAAAAATAATGAGCCCGGCTGATCCCGCCAGAAAAATGGGGAAGAGCTATGGCTCAAAACATTATATATCGGTGTTTGCGGAAAGCAAAACAATTGAAAAACAGATACGATCAGCTGTAACTGATCCCGGATCGGAATCCGGTGACGAAATGAGCGCAGGAGTTAAAAACCTGTTTGAACTGCTTAAAGCTGCGGGTAATACGGAAGCATATCAAAGCTACATGCATGATTATCATGCCCACAAACTGCTATATAAAAACCTGAAACAAGAGGTAGCCAATACCTTGATCAACATTAGTGAACAGTTCCGGATGTCCAAAGCAGAGTTGCTGAGCCGTAAAAAAGAAGTGAAGGATGTAGTGAAGGACAGTACGTCCACAATTCGCCGTGATGCTCGTCAAACGCTGAAGGAAGTCAAGGAAATCTGTGGATTAATGGCCGGTGCTTAAAACATTGATTAATGAAGATTTTTTGTGTTGGCCGCAATTATGCTGCCCATGCTGCCGAAATGAACCAACCGGTTCCCGAAGAGCCGGTAATTTTTATGAAACCGCCAACGGCCATGCTTAGGGAACGCAAACCTTTTTATTACCCGGATTTTACCCGTGAAATACACTACGAAGCAGAGCTGGTGGTGAAGATGAAAAAAAACGGCAAGCACATTGCACCGGCGTATGCCATGGATTATGTGCATGAAGTGACACTGGGTCTTGACCTTACTGCCCGTGACATTCAGGCCGAACTCAAGAAAAAAGGACTGCCCTGGGAACTGGCCAAAGGATTTGACCAGAGTGCAGTGCTGGGCAAATGGCAAAAATTTGACCCCAACCAGTGGGAAAATTTCACTTTTACACTGCGGAAAAACGATGCAGTAGTACAAACCGGGCAAACCCGGGAAATGATATATTCGCTGACTGACCTGATTGTATTCATTAGCAGCCGGATCACCATTCAGAAGGGGGACCTGCTGTTTACGGGCACCCCTGAGGGTGTTGGTCCTCTGACTATTGGCGATAAACTCACGGGATATCTTGATGGTGAAGAAATACTATATTGTGCCGTAAAATAGCACAAGGTCATGCGTTGTATTCATCTCATTTCGGGTCCGCGAAATATTTCAACGGCCCTGATGTACTCCTTCCGGCAACGCAGCGATACGAGCGTAATAGACGAACCCTTTTATGCCCATTTTCTGGCTAAAACCGGTGCAAAGCATCCCGGTAGAGAAATGGTGCTCCAATCGCAGTCTGAAAATCCTGATACAGTTTGGAAACAACTCCTTCAGTACCCGGCACAAAAACCACTACTCTTTATCAAAGATATGGGCAATCACTTTGTGACACCGCCGGAAGCTGCACGCAATATCAGCACCTACCTGTTTCTTATTAGGCATCCGGCCCTGGTTATACATTCTTACAGCAAAGTGATCCCGGTTATGGATATCAGGGATATTGGCATTAAAGATCAGTGGGATATTTTCGGGCAATTAAAGCATGCCGGCCTGCCCGTAGTGGTTATGGACAGCAGCTGGATGCTGGAGGATCCGGAAAGCAGGATGGCACAGCTTTGTGAAGCACTCAACATTACTTTTGAACCTGAAATGCTGCATTGGCCGGCTGGCCCCAAACCTGAAGATGGTTGCTGGGCAACTTACTGGTATACCAATACTCATAAGAGCAGCAGGTTTACCCGGGGAAACAGAGAAATTCCCGACCTTGATCCAGGTCACCATGCCCTGCTCGAAGAAGCACTCGTTTATTATCATCAGCTGGGCAAGGTTGCCCTGCAATAATTTCAGAATATGCTGCAGCAAGCCGACCCACGAAATGACCAACTCAAAATTTTTATAGGCGATAAGCTGTACGATCGTCACGCGGCCAGAGTATCTGTTTTCGACAGTGTTGTACAGGGAGGTGATGCCGTTTGGGAAGGTATAAGGCTATACGAACATGGTCTTTTTTGTCTTGAGCAGCATCTTATTCGCCTCAGAGATTCTGCACGTGCTTTGCTATTTGAGCAGATCCCGGACAGAGAATTTGTTCGTGAAGCGATTCGTATCACGCTCGCTGCCAATCACATGGATAAAGATGTCCACATCAGACTGACACTTACCCGGGGTGAGAAGATAACCAGTGGCATGGATCCGCGTCTCAATCAATCCGGATGCACCCTTATTGTGCTTGCTGAATGGAAACCTCCGGTGTACGACAATGAAAAAGGGATCAGGGTCATCACTTCAGCAATCAGAAGGAACAGTCCGCAATTTGTGGATTCAAAAATGCATCACAATAACATGATCAATAACATTCTGGCTAAAATACAGGCCAACCTGGCCGGCATGGACGATGCACTGATGCTGGACGAGCATGGATTTGCCTCAGAATTGAACGGAAGCAATCTTTTTATGATCAGGGATAACAGTTTGTTTACTCCACACTCTCAAAACTGCCTGCCCGGAATTACCCGGGGACTTATCCTTAAAATAGCGGAGGACCTTAAAATCCCCACCCGAAAAAGCAACCTTTCACTCACTCAGCTTTATACTGCGGATGCCCTGTTTGCCACCGGCACCATGGGTGAGCTGACACCCATTACAGAGCTGGATGGCAGATCCATTCCACACGCCAACCTTCATCCCGTGTTTAAAAGTATTACTGCAGCTTTTAATGCCAGCAAAAAGCTGCTGTGTACAAGGCTATAAGTCTACCCATTCCAGCTAAAAAAACATTGAACCAGGTTACGGACCTTTAAGTGCATTGGGATTCTATTGTGTGACAAAATATCCGATTTTCACAAAAACTTTGAATCAAAATGCACAATTCAGTATCTCATCCGTTGTATTGAGTATTTAATCGGGTTCTATATCAGCATTAAATGGATAAAACAGATCCAAAAATCCTGCAATGCATTCCGTACTGCGTAAAAAATGCTGACCCCAAAAAACACCTCATGAATCTTTTTTACTTTTGGCTATTACTTATTGGAACATTTTTCTTTTGCTTTCACGCCCAGGCACAAACTACAGTTGAACTCTTACCCGTAGCAGACAACACGCTGTATATTGACCCCTCCGGCAGCCTTTCGAACGGTTCCGGCCAGAATTTCTTCACTGGTGTATCACAGGCCGGTCTTACCAGAAGGGGACTCATCAAATTTGAACCGGCCGACTCAATATCTTCCTATGCAGAGATCAGCTCAGTGGAGCTCAGTCTGTACATGAATATGACGGTTTCAGGCAGCAATACAATTTCCCTTTACCAGGTAAGTAAGGCTTGGGGTGAAGGACCCACAGTATCAGCAGGCGGAGGAGGAACCGGTGGTGTGGTACAACCCGGAGATGCCACCTGGATCCACACATTTTATCCCGATTCTTTCTGGAGCAATCCCGGCGGTGATTATGACCCTTTAAACCTGGCAACCACCAATGTAAACACAACGGGATTCTATGTATGGACATCGCCTGCGCTTACAGCTACCGTGGAAAGCTGGCTTCAGTACCCTGCCACTAACCACGGTTTAATACTGATTGGTGATGAGTCGGTTTATCCCAATGCCAAACGGTTTGCAAGCCGCGAAAATATCAACCCGCTGCATCGGCCCCGGCTCATTATTACCTATACTCTGGCCTGTGACCCGGCAGATGAACCGGTTATTACTACAGACAGCACTTCCTATTGCGAAGGGGACAGCGTTTTTTTTACCGTTTCAGGAAACCTGAACAATGCCACTGTCTGGGCATTGTATGCCGACAGCTGCGGAGGAATCCCCATCAGTACTTCTGCAACGGAAATACTGATTGTAGAAGGCGGGGGAAGCGGACATTACTTTGTCCGGGGTGAGGGTGGCTGCCCGGATCCGGGAATTTGCAGTTCCGTTATGGTCTCCATTTCACCGGCACAGGATGCCTCATTTTATTATCCGGACTCTTCAGTTTGTAATAATCATGACAAAATCATGCCTGTTTTAACAGGCACCCCCGGAGGTCATTTTGAAGCAAGTCCACCCGGAATTCAAATGGATGAGTTAACCGGTGAAATCGATGTTGGCCAGAGCAACCCCGGCAATTATATCATCACCTATTTCAGCCCCGGTCCCGGGTGTCCGGTATCAAACAGCTTTCCTCTTTCAGTGAAGCCTGTTTACGAAACTTTGGATTCTGTTGAAATCTGTATCGGAGATGTTTACATATTGGGCAGCCAAAGCCTGACGGAGCCCGGATCATATACCGAAGTTCTGGCTTCAGCTTCCAACTGTGATTCTCTGGTTGTTTTGCATCTTACCGTTGCCGGGCCGGACAGCAACATTCATCAGCAGGATCAGGTACTTACCGCAATTCAAGAAGGCGCCGGTTATCAATGGATTGACTGCCAGGATAATATGGGGCCCATACCGGGTGAAAACGAACAGATTTTCACCGCCACATCCAATGGTTACTATGCTGTAATAATAAGTCTGGGGGAATGCAGTGTTATGTCTCCATGCGTTGCAGTCACCAATCTGTCCTCATCCTCACACAATGAAGTCAGCAAACTTTTGGAGGTCTACCTCAACCCGGCTAGCCAAAGGTTGGAAGTCAATGCATTGACCATGCTCAACTTCACCCTGGTTGACATTACCGGCAAAAACGTATTCCATGAAGAGCTGACTCCGGGTCAGCATAGCCTGAATCTTTACTTTCTACCCGAGGGAATGTATTTTATCAAAGCAGAATCTGATAAGATGATCAGCGTTATACCGCTGGCCATCATGCATTAATGTCCGATTCCGTCACTAGAGGATGTTAAACTTTGCCTATCTGTATAAAAAAAGGGCTGCCGGATTGGGCAGCCCCTTTTCCTGACTTCCGCAGCTTTTCTTAGTCGATTTTGTATCTATCAGCAAATCAATTGATTGCGCCTATTTCATTTTAATTTTGGGTGTCCCAGGGCTTGTTTTTTTATATTGTAGGCATGTTTGTACGTAAAAAACCAAATAAGAGCGGCCTAATAAGTGTTCAGGTTATTGACAAGAGTAGTGGAAGGTATAAAGTAGTTAGAACT
>JBJHCA010000107.1:0-8882 GCA_050485785.1 Saprospiraceae bacterium
AAGGTTCGGGCATTCCTTATCACAGTCGCCATGCTATGGTTCACAACGATGAACCTGAGTTCCTTAAATGCTCAGCATCAACCGTTTGGAGAAGAAGGGGCGGTTTGGTATTTGTCGCATAAATTTTTTCCATTTGCAGGCAGTATAAATCAATCCTATTTTATAATTCCTTTTCGGATTGTTAATATAGGCGACACTTTGATGCAGGAAAAGCTATGTCAGATGTTGCATTTCGAAAGTATAGGGTATACTATACCCGGTTTCGGCCTCTTTGGATATGCGAAACAGGATACAATCTTTATACATAATGATAGTGGCAAAATATTTTATTTTGATCCTTTTGTAGATAAATTTAAGCTGGCCTTTGATTTTAATGCAGAAGTTGGCGATAGTTGGGTTACCGAATTTCCCTGCGAAGACTCTACGCTTATTTGGTGGAATCCCGAATTGTTTCAGGATACATTTGAGTTTGTAGTAAACAACGTTAGTTATCTTGAAACGGAGGGTCCTTCGCTAAAACAATTACATGTAAACAGGAATAGTCCTTTTATTGAACGCATAGGGTCACCTGGATTTATAATGCCATACTATGAAGATCTGTGTAGTCATCTCGGTCATAATGACCCGGTTTTTTTATGCAGTTATTATGATCCGGAAGTTGGCTTGATCGAGTTTCAGGATTATCCATGTGATACAAAGTTGTTTGTCAATTTGATGTTTACAAATGATTTACACGAAATCCCATTTGTTATTTTACCTAACCCCGCTTTCGATCAAATTTTCATTCAATTTCCGGAAAATTTAAACGGTCAGCACGCCGTGCAGGTAAATTTGTATAATCAATTGGGGCAGCAAGTGTTGTCAGATATTTTACCTTCCTCCGGGCAATTAAACATTCAGCATCTGCCTCCGGGTCTGTATTTTGTGCATTTGCAGCATGAAGAACTGCTGTTTAAGCCGCAGAAATTGGTGCTACATTAAACAATGGCAGAAGCATGCCTCAATTGCATATACAGATCAGAAATTTAAAAAACTGGCTGCGTGGAGTACATTCATATTGCGCTGTGGAGTACCTCCAAAAGTACCTCAATGAGTACTTCTATAGATTTAACAGAAGAAACAATCGGTCAAACATTCTTCACAATATTATTGAACGATGTGTATTTCACGAACCTGTTACGTTAGTGAGTGGTTCTGGAGCCCGGCCAGTTCATGGCCTCCGTGTTTTTCCATGGAAATACTTCCCTGCATACTCAAATTGACAGTTTATGCAGGGGTGCATGGGGGAGGGTAGTGCTGATGTGGCGGGGCTAAATTAGGGGAAACAAATTAACCGGATGCATTAGTTATTTACTCCATCGAAGACAAATTGCACTAAGAAACATATAACTCTTTGTTGTGCAGGGACACGAAAAAGAAAACTATAACCACAATTGTAGAATTCCGATTTGTCACCGGTGAGAAACCGGAAGTTGAGAGACAGTTTGTATGATGTCCAGGAGTTTTTTCTGCTCTGTCTGCCAGTTCCATACCTGTTGTGCTGCCCGGCATTGGGCTTTCATAGTTTGATAGAATTCTTCATTCAGGTAAACTTCTATGATGGCTTCTCTCATGGCAGCCACGGACAACTCATCGATGGTTATGCCTGTTTTAAACTCCTGCAGGTGATCGCTGTATTCCGGGAAGTTGGGATTGAGGGAAGGAATTTCGGCATGGGCGTAGTCAAAAAATTTGTTGGCCAGGCTCAGGTAATAATTCCGGCCCATGTTGTCAAGCATATTGTAGCCCATCCAGGCGGAGGCGGTAATGCTTTTCAGTGCATCGGGCAGTACATAGCCCAGAAACCGTATCCTTTTTGCAGCAGGTGATTGCCGGGCTATTTCCCTAAGCTTTTCGGAGAGATCACCTTCCCCGGCCAGCGCAAAATAAAGGTCATCGGGAAGCCCGGCCATGCATTCGATCATGGTTTCCAGCCCGCGACCGGCATTCAGGGCACCCTGATAGAGAATGACTTTGCCATTGGCCGGATTTTCAGCCTGGCAGGTCACGGTATTGTTTCCATCAGGAACATTTCGCACAACTTCAAAAGGGTGACCGTAAAGCTCCTTAAGTTCCTCTGCCAGACGGTGGCCTACAGTTATCCGGGCATGGGCCAGAGGAATAAACAGCTTTGCCACCCGGTTCCAGATTTTCTTTTTCCACGTTTTGCCCTGCAACTCCGGTAACTCAGTGAAATGCTCGTGACTATCAAAAATCGACTTTTTCTTTCTGGCCCGGGCAGCCAGCATGGCACCGACCGCAGTATCCAGGTCAACACAGTAAAGCAGGTCATAGTCTAATGATCTGAGCCGGTGATAAAGCCTGAAATTGAATTCCGCATAAAATGCCGGTCCTTTCCTAAAAGAGCATCGGATGCGCTCCTGGTGGTAAGGCCTTGTGGTGAGTTCGGAAGAATAGGGTCGTTCGCAGCCGATAATACTGACCCGATATCCTGCCTGAGTAAGCGCACTGCAAATTCTTTGCATGCGCTGGTCGTAATTGAGGTCAGTGGTAACCGTACAGACTATATGCGGCGCAGTGCTCACAGGGATATAACAATCTCTTTTTCGGCGAAAGGGTGCAATGCAGTGCCAGCCACCCTTGCTTCAGCCCTTACAACATATTTTGAACGGGCGTTATATATCCACTTGGCAGCTTTGGCAATGCCTTTCAGCAAAGTATTTTTTTCTTCCATGGCATCTATTTCGCTCATGCGCCATTCAAACGGCAGTTTAAAGGGGATACTGAGCAATTCCCCTGCCGGCACCGGTACTTCCTTTTCCTGAGCAATACTGCCCAAAATGTAGTCATCAATCCGCTTTTCTTTCCCCCGGCCACGGGAGTAGGTTTCTATCAGGCTCACCTTCAGATAGGTGACCACTTCGGCATTCATAGAGATAATGTTGAGATTGCCGGTCAGATGACCGGTGTTGCGGCTGATATTCTCCGGAAGCTCCAGTTCAAGTTTGACCCCTTCAATACCCAGCCAGCGTTTTATTTTACCAAACATGATTCGCTGATTGATTAATGCAATAACGCATTCAGATAACTTTCAGATGTAATGATTAACAAAAAAAAAGCCGCCGACTGAAAGGCGGCGGCTTTGCTTGTTCGGGTTATTGCAAAATGAACTATTTCTTGTCGTTCACTTCTTCAAATTCCACATCGGTTACGTCTTCGTTGCTGTTGTTGTCATCTTTGCTGTCGGCTTCGCCATTTGTAGGCTGTTCGGCAGATTGCTGCGCCTGGTAAACTTCCTGACTGGCAGCAGTCCATGCGTCGTTCAGTGATTGGGTTGCACTTTCAATAGCAGCCATATCCTGAGTCTTATGGGCTTCCTTGAGTGCGGTCAACGCCGTTTCAATTTTTGCTTTGCTGTCGGCACTGAGTTTTTCTCCCAGTTCACTGAGTTGCTTCTCTGTCTGGAATATGAGTGAATCGGCGGCATTAAGTGCATCGGCCAATGCTCTGGCTTTTTTGTCAGTTTCCTCATTGGCCTTGGCTTCTGCACGCATTCTTTGAATTTCCTCATCCGATAGTCCGGTTGATGCTTCAATGCGAATCTTTTGCTCTTTACCCGTGCCCTTGTCTTTGGCCGATACGTTCAGTATTCCATTGGCATCCACATCAAATGTCACTTCAATTTGCGGCATACCGCGAGGAGCAGGAGGTATTCCATCCAATATAAAACGGCCTATGCTTCGGTTATCTCTGGCCATGGGGCGTTCACCCTGTAAAACATGCACTTCCACAGAAGGCTGATTGTCGGCAGCAGTGGAGTAGGTCTTGGTCTTCTTGGACGGAATGGTAGTATTGGCTTCAATAACAACGTCGTACACGTTGTTCAGCGTTTCAATGCCCAGTGAAAGCGGGATCACGTCAAGCAACAGTACATTGCTGGTAATGTCTTTATTGAGTATACCGCCCTGAATGGCCGCACCAACTGCTACCACTTCGTCCGGGTTTACTCCTTTGCTGGGCTTTTTGCCGAAGAATTTCTCCACAGCTTCCTGGATCTTGGGAATCCTGGTAGAACCACCAACCAAAATTACTTCGTTGATGTCGCTGTTGGACAACTTGGCATCTGCCATAGCTTTGCGGCATGGCTCAAGCGTCTTTTGGACAAGATGATCGACCAGTTGCTCAAACTTGGCGCGACTGATTTTTTCCACAAGGTGCTTGGGCACACCGTCAACTGCCGTAATGTATGGCAGGTTTACTTCGGTGGATGTGGAAGACGATAACTCAATTTTGGCTTTTTCCGCAGCTTCTTTCAGACGCTGAAGTGCCATAGGGTCTTTGCGCAGGTCAACCCTTTCAGCAGCCAGAAACTGCTCTGCCAGATAATCGATCAGTGCCTGATCAAAGTCATCACCTCCCAGGTGAGTATCACCATTGGTTGACAATACTTCAAATACTCCATCACCCAGATCGAGTATGGATATGTCAAAGGTTCCACCACCAAGGTCATACACGGCTATCTTGATATCTTTGTCAAGTTTGTCCAGGCCATACGCCAGTGCAGCAGCCGTAGGTTCGTTGATGATCCGTTTAACCTGAAGTCCGGCAATTTCACCGGCCTCTTTGGTGGCCTGACGCTGGGAATCGTTAAAGAAAGCAGGAACGGTAATTACCGCTTCAGTTACTTCATGCCCCAGATAATCTTCTGCAGTTTTTTTCATCTTCTGAAGCACCATGGCAGATATTTCCTGTGGTGTGTAAAGTCTGCCGTCAATGTCAACGCGTACGGTATCACCATCACCTTCTACAACTTTGTAAGAGGAGTGCTTCAATTCGTTGCCTGCTTCACTGAAACGACGACCCATGTAGCGCTTGATAGACATCACCGTACGCTGGGGGTTGGTAATGGCCTGACGTTTCGCAGGATCACCTATTTTACGTTCTCCATTGTCAAGAAATGCCACAATGGAGGGGGTTGTTCTTCTTCCTTCATCATTTTGAATAACAACCGGCTCGTTACCTTCAATTACGGCAACGCACGAGTTGGTTGTTCCTAAGTCTATTCCGATAATTTTGCTCATCGTATTTTTGGTTTAAGCTCGTAATAAATGTTTTCACCCCTATGCATCAATCCACATGCCATAGCCGGTTTATTGCCGGGGTTATGCCAAAAAGTCAGTGATTCAGTATGCTTCGCCCTGATGCATGACAGGACATCAATGATACATAATGAAGTTTAGCCTAACTTGTCAGGTTTAAAATTGAAAACCTAGGTTTCGGGTAAGATGATTATTAGCCAAAGAGTCTTTGGTTGTGGAACCAATCATATAACCATCATTGAAGGATGTATATCGGGTGGAGAATAAGCCTATCCCACCATCGATATTGGTGTACACCGGGAGGTCCTGACTGGCAGTGATTCCGGTGTTGATGTTGTTAATGCTCACGTATTTTTCAAGGTCAAATCCACCCGCATTTATTATGATATGAGCAGAGTCTGCAGTCCGTGCCACCAGAGGTTCATTAATTAATGTATTGTATAGCTGATTGTAAAAGTCGGAGTTGTTAGCACGGATATTCATAAAGTTTTGGTTAGCCGGTAGGCTCTTGAACATTAACCATTCAAAAGTACGAACAGTGTTTAGTGCGGGATTAGGGTTATTGCCCTCGGTGATAAATAACTTGATTAGCACATCGTAATAGGCAATATGAGGTGGAGGTGTCCATTGCAATGCCGTTACAGATCCGGGAAGTATGTTGAGTGTTCGGTTGTTTTGTGGAAACGACAATTTAAACTGATCAATCACCTGGGTTTCGGCCAGCGCTTCAATTTCTCCATCGTTAATACTGATTAACAGACGGTAACGCGATTCCGGATTGAGCACTTGCTCGGTGGTGTAAATATAGTTGGGTGTTGATGCAAAAACACCTTCCTTTTTTGGCAATCCGATGTCAGCCCCATCCACACGCTGGAGGTCAATAACTTGTCCTGTACTGTTCCCAATGAGCTCAATAAGCTGTACCGTCGCTTCATCGTAATACAATTGGGAAGGATCCTGAGCCAGCACCAATGCGCTGACCTGCTCTTCAATAAATGCTCTTTCCACTTTGATAAATTGTCTTTTGGAAGACACATCCAAAAGCCCGAAAACTACCGGAGTTTCTACCGGCGGAGCATTGACGATCAGTTCATTGGAACAGGATGACAGCCAAAACATGGAAATGGCAAACAGGCAGAGTACTATGGAAAATTTCATGCCGCGAAAGTAATGCTTTTTTTATGCCTGATCAGCGAAAATAGGTAAATGGGGCATTTTTTCTGACAAACGGTACACATTCAAACATATTGCCGTTTAAGCGCGAAACTGAAAAAATGAAGCCCCAAACGAAAGTTTGGGGCTCCTGATAAACTACTATGCTTAGGGAATTACTGAATACGCGTAAACTTTCCGGTAGCGATTCCGGCCTTATTAATCACCTGAATCGTGTAAATACCTGATGGAAGGGCTGTTGTTTCAAGATTAACAAAAGTTTGATTATTCACTGGCACACTTATCACAAGCTGCCCAATTGCGTTGTACACGTTGACCTGTGAAGCCGGAAAACCTGACTCAACCTGTAAATTATCCCGAACCGGGTTCGGATACAGTGTAAGTGTATTCAACACAGGTGTAGTTGTCGAAACTTCGGTTTCATTGGTAATGCTTACACAAAATTCACCTTGATCGCCTCCCCAGGTATCGATAAGCATAAAGTAGGATACTCCTGCCTCCGTTTGAAAAGAAAGTCCGGCTTCCCAGATTCCACCGTCAAAATCAATATCTTCATTGCAGGCTACCATGGTGAGAGCAGAACATGTACCAGTATAAATAGCGATTTGGGTGTCATCTGCATAGTCAGTAACCCCTGCGCAATTGACGGTGGTGATATAGTAGCTGTTGCCATCTCCAGTAAAGCTGTACCAGGTAGATACAGTGGCCATACCATCATCGAAACAATTAGGAGCAGGTGAGTGGCCTGATGCGTTGAAATTGTGATATACCCCGGATAATTGCTCAACATTAGTAGCATGGCCTAATAGTGGAGACAGATTGGCAGCCGTTACACATTCATTGTTGTCAGGTGTATCAATGGATTCTAAAAATACGCCAATCTGGAATGTACCCTCAGTGCCCAACCAACCGTCTACCAGGATATATAAAACTGTGCCGGCTGTAAGGTTATTGATGTAGGCTGTACTCAAATAGTTGGATCCGCTTACATCATCATTACAACCTACTGCGGTAAAGTTACCGGTGCAGGTGCCATCATCTGAAGCATAAATAAGCAGCTGAGTATCATCATTGGTAAGTAAATCGAGATTGGTTGTTATCATATAATCTCCATCTTCGGGAACTACAAACTTGTACCACACATCATTGTGTATGGTGTTCACCGGTTCTATCCAGCATGTGGCATCTGCTGCCATGGAAGGATCAAATGGCGTTGCATTAGTGTTGTCACCTTCTACCACCTGGCCTAACAGCAACTCAAAAGCTTCACAGGGGCCGTCGTTGTAAAAATAACACAGTGAAACATCATCAATGTACATCAGCGGATTGCTGACGGCAGCGGGGTAGAAGTTAATGGATCCCAATTGCATCAATCCTGCTGCCTGACTAGTTGCACTCCAGCGGTAAGGCCATTGGAGCAGTAAAACCTCATCCAGATACAAATTGGCTATGTCATTGTCGAGATTTACAATCATCTCAATATGTAACCATTCATTTTTAGGATAAGTAAAAGTAGCAGCATTGGCTCCACCGGCATCAACTGAACCTGTGCCATTAGGCTGAAGAAACATCTGCATGGCCCAGGCAACTCCGGATGTCTGAGACTTCTGGATATTCCAATACCCTCCGCTAGTTCCAGGAATGTAAAGGTGAAAACCAACTTTCCAGGTGCCTGAAGTTTGGTTACCAAGTAGGAAGTTCACATCCTGTGGTGCAGCGCCAATTTTTACCGATTGCGTTCCGCTAAGTGCAAAGTCATTGCTCACTTCGGCATCCTGATTGGCTGCACCGGGTGTCCAGGTAACCCACTGCGGGCTTTGAGCCACAAGGCCGCCCAAAGTATAACTTTCTATGTCATCTTCAAATATGCAGGCCGAAGGAGGTGACTGTACAACAATCTCCATGCTTGCAATATTGTTAGTAAGGTCTATGTCACCGGCTACCACGGCTTCAACGGCCAGCGTTACATTTCCCTGCACTGATGGAGTGTAATTAAAACTATATCCCTGTGAACTTCCGGCATTGAGTGCTAACTGGGTTGTAGCCACAGCATTGCCGTTTTCCAGCAAGTTAAGCACAATGGTGCCTAGATCTGCTGTACCTATATTATTAACCAACACAGAGACCTCTGAGGGTACACCAAAGTAAAAATCAGGACCGGCTGTCAAATTGGTAACTGATACATCCACAGTGCCCGTAGGTGGGGGGAGCTCACCATTGACAACCACATTAGTCCATCCCGGGGCAGTATAATAATTGGCAAAATCAGTAATCACGGGATTCCCGTCTGTATCAAAAGTCTTCACATATTGCCTGCAGGTTGGTATTCCCTGATTTGTCCACAATACAATAGAGGGAGTACGATTAGAAAGACCTGACCATGACACTGCCTCAACACCTACATAAAATGGCCCGTCCACATCAATATCGATTGGTATAGTAATGGGATTAAAGCCATTGCTTGTAGTGATTACCAATGAAATTACGGATGATTCCCACATCAGGGTATCAAACATCAGGCATGTATCTGCAGTTGATGACCAAATCTGCACCTTATACATTAGTGTTCCTGCTGCTTCCGCAGCAAAACCAAACAAACCCGCATCTCCA
>JBJHCA010000108.1:0-8837 GCA_050485785.1 Saprospiraceae bacterium
ATACACAGCCGCATCATCACCAATACCGAAAATCAGTTTGCTGTTGCGTGGAGGCCGGTGAGGGTTCAGCCCTTTAAGGTGTTCGATCAGTCCAAATTCACCCAGTGTACCTACTTCCGTTCTGTTCATGTTGTCACTTTCTCGCTAAAAAATATTCTCCCCCCTTTGCCAGGCACGTATAAAGGGATTGGTTTTCCGCTCCGCTCCAATGCGGGTATTTTCCATGTGGCCGGGCATCACCTCGGTGTTGTCAGGGAGGGTAAGCAATTTATCAAAAATACTCTTCATCAGAGTTGGGCCGTCTCCTCCCGGCAGGTCGGTCCGGCCAATGCTCCCTTTAAACAATACATCCCCGGCCACTACAAAGCCGGCCTCTTCACAGTAGAAGCAAATACTGGCGGGTGAATGACCCGGGGTAAACAATACCTGAAGCCTGGTCCCACCAAAACTGAGAACATCGGGTTCATCAACAGTCTGATCAGGCTCTCTTACTATGGGAGGTTTCATGCCAAACATAGGTGCATAATCCGGAACCGACATCAATTGACTCACCTCGCCACGGTGGGTTATAAAAGGAACATTCCAGGTGGTGAGCACAAAGTCATTTCCCAGAACGTGGTCAATATGGCAATGGGTATTGAGCAGGTAAACCGGCTTTAAACCCCGGCTTGTAATTGCTTCCCTGAGCTCCTTTTCTTCGGCTGAAGTATGGCATCCCGGATCAATAATTACACATTCTCCGGTTTTGTCGTATATTACGTAGGTATTTTCGTAGTATGGATTAAAGGTAAATTTTAAACTTTGGGTCATCTTAAGCCGGGTTTGTGCGTTACTATCTTTGGTGAGGCTGCAAGTTCGCATTAATCAAACACTTTGCCACTAAATTTGCTTCGGATTATTATGCGCTTTTTGTGTACACTGTTGATTATTGGTCTTTTAGTGCAGGATATTTCTGCTCAGGTGGCGTCAGTGGAGTTTGGCAAAAACAGGATTCAGTACCGCGAATTTGTCTGGAGCCAATACAAGTCAGAAAGATTCATCATTTATTGGTATCAGGAAGGAATGTCGCTGGGCCACTTTACAGCGCTCATAGCCGAAAACGATCTGGACGATATTCAGTCTATGATGGAATACCGGCTCAACGTACCCGCCGAGATCCTGGTGTTTAATGATCTTGACGACCTGAAACAGAGTAACATCGGTGATGAAGAAATTGTATCGGGCAGTAAGGGAATTACTAAAATATCGGGGAACAAAATTTTTGTTTATTTTAACGGCAGCCACCGTGAACTGAGGAAGCAGATCAGGCAGGGAATTGCTCTGCTGATGCTGGAACGAATGATGTTTGGCTGGAGTATTCAGGAAATGATGCAGAATTCGGTAGCGGTTGATCTGCCCGACTGGTTTTATTACGGCCTGGGTTCATATGCAGGTGAATGGTGGAATACTGACCTTGATGACCGGATGCGGGACTACTTTTTGCACAACGAAGCTGATTTTTTTGATTTTGCCCGCGAAGAACCCGTTCTGGCCGGACACAGCATGTGGTACTACATTTATCAGAATTACGGAGCCAATGCCCCGGCCAATCTGCTTTACCTCACCCGCATTAACCGCTCGGTAGAAGCCAGCTTCATGTATGTATTGGGCACCACGCAGGCTACCGTAGCCGAAAACTGGAAACACTTTTACAGCAAGTACTATGCTAATGATGCTGAATCACTCGGGACAACCGCTGTGTCAGGAGTATCCGCCCCACAAAAAGATATCCATATAGAAAACCCTGAAACCGCAAGCATTATCCCTCTGAGAAATCGCCGGAACCATCCTGTAACTGATATTGCACTTCATCCCTCCGGACAAAAGCTGGCCTATGTGGTCAACGACAGGAGTCGGGTTCGCGTGATGATTACCGATATTCAAAAGGATGAGCGGCCTGTGCGCGCTTTCAGACAGGGTTACAGAAACCGGGTGCAGGAAACGGATTACGGCTACCCGATCATTACCTGGACTCCCGACGGGAAGGCTCTCAGCATCATTTACAAGCACCGGGATAAGATCATGCATTCGTTTTACGATGTAGAAACCGGTAAAACCACTACTACAGAAATCCCCGGACGTTACGATCGCATTCTCTCTGCTTCCTATATTACCCCGGAAAGAATGGTGTTTACCGCGGTAAGTCTGGGCATTTCGGACGTGTTTATGTACAATGTGCAAACCCGGGGAACCGAGCGCATTACGAACGACTTCTATGACTACCGGGATGCTCAGCAGGTGAGGCTTCAACCCGGAGTGCAGGGCATTGTGTTTGCATCAAACAGAACCGGCACCCGACTAACCACCGAACGCCTTGATACTACCCTGCCTACAGGCAATTACAATTTGTTTCTCCTAAGTCCCGGACGGACGGAACTGCTTCAGCTTACCCACGATGATTACACGGACAACTATGGCGTACAGCCCTGGCAAGGAAGATATTTTTCCTATCTGAGTGACCGCAACGGAGTAGTTAACCGCTATGTGGCTCGCATAGATACCGTGGTGCTTTACGAAGAGCAGGTACTGATTACCGATACCGGGCGTGAAATTGTTATTCCGCCGGATTCCGTTTTTACCGATACCACCGTAGTGATCGACACTGTCTTCATCAGGCCGGTAAAAGGGCCCAAAGCATTCAGCTTTCCGGTTAGCCACGGGCTGAACAACATCCGCATTCACCATGTGGAACAGGATGCTGGCAAGTTGGTACAAATGCAACTCATCAACGGGAAACACGTGGTTTCTATGGCATCTGCCGATACGGTATTACTGGACACACTACCATTGAGTCGCTCAATGAGCCGTGCCGGAAACTGGATCAACCGCGCTGCCAGAGCCGACAGGCTCAAGCCCGGTGATCCGCCGCCAACCAAAGAAGCCGAGGACAAAGCTGTAGATGTTTTACCCGAAACGGCACGGCCTGAAACGGACATCGAAGTGATACCCGACACCGGAAGAATCAATATCAACAACTACTTTTTTCAAAGCGACTTTCAGCGGGACAGGAGACGCGAAGCCGCCACCATTACCTTTGACCAGAGTGGCCGGCCTTCACTAACCTCGCCTTCGGCAGGCCGGAGTCCGGCAACTGTTGAACAGCGACCGCTGCACCATTTTAACCGCAACCGCATAGTACCCTACCGGCTGACTTTCAAAAATGAATACTTTTCAACCAGGCTCGACAACAGTTTGCTGTTTGATGGTTTGGAATCATTTGCGGCAGATGGCCGACAGTTTGGCTATCAGCCTCCGGGTCTGCTGATGGAGGCCAAGGTGAAAGACATTTTTGAAGACTATGAGTTTACATTGGGTATGCGGGTATCCACTTCGCTTACCGGGCTTGAATACTTTTTCATCGCAGACCGTTTGAAGCAGCGCCTCAATCGCCGGTTTGCCTTTTACCGCCACACACGGAGGTTTGACCTGGGCTTTGGCATTGTCCAACTCCCGGGCGGAGGGGTTTCGTGGAGCCCGATTCGCCGATTACGAACCAATTTGGCCATGTTGGAGTTGCGTTATCCGCTGGATGTTTACACCAGCCTACGGGCGCGTTCATTTGCCCGTTTTGATCAGAACTATCTGATGGTACGCGACGACGGCTCGCTGAATGAACCGGTCATCAAGCAACAGCGTGTAGGCGGAAGGCTCGAGTACGTTTACGACAACACGCTCAAAATGGACCTGAACCTTCTGGACGGTACGCGGTACAAAGTGTTTGCCGAAATTCAGAAAGCCTTTAACCTCGATCTGGACGACAGGTTTTCACTCGATCTTGAACAGGGATTTATGGGCTTGCTGGGGCTTGACTTCAGGCATTACCTCAAAATCACCAACCATACCATTCTCGCCGGACGGCTGGCTGCCCAAACTTCATTCGGAACCGGTAAGTACTTGTATTTCCTGGGTGGTACCGACAACTGGATTTTCCAGAGTTTTGAAGGGGATGTCCCCATACCCAGAGAAGGCGATTTCGCATTTCAAACCGTGGCCACCAATCTGCGCGGATTCAGAAACAACGTACGCAACGGCAACACCTTTGCACTGGCCAATATTGAACTGCGAGCTGCCATTTTCAATTACTTTGGCCGCACTCCACCCCGGTCTTCATTTCTGCGCCATTTCCAGGTAGTGGGATTTTATGACATCGGCACAGCATGGCAGGGCTTCAACCCCTTTGATGAAGACAATCCGCTTAACACCGAAATAGTATCCACAAGCCCTGAAGTGGTAGTGCAGGTACGCTACTTCCGCAATCCCATCGTCAGTGGAACCGGTTTTGGCGTGCGAAGCGAAATATTCGGCTACTTTCTGCGGCTCGACTATGCCTGGGGCATCGAAACCGGGCAGATACAGCGGCCGTTGCTCTACGTATCCATGGGTAAGGACTTTTAGCGGTTGTTTTTATGTTTTGGTATAGCTCTTTGTTATGCAGTCTGCCCGTATTTAGCCTTTTGAGTATGTGGACGATTATACCAACTCTCCCCCACAACTGGAGCCTGCACCGGCAGTACAGGCAAAGCAGTGCACATCGGTTACAATACTTCGCTGTATCAGACTGTCCATGTCAAACCGGTCAATATGCTCAGAGCCCGGTGCTGACACACCCAGCTCCAGCATCTGATTAAAGTCGCAGTCGTACAAATAACCGTCCCAGCTCACAGACAGGGTATTACGGCACATCAACCCATTCAGAGTAGCCGGATTAAATGCGCTGATAAGCTTGTCCATATACTCATCATAATTGCCGCTTTCGAGCAAATAATCAAGAAAACGGCTGATGGGTACATTGGTAATGGTGAACAGCCGATTGAACACTACGCCATGCTTCTGCAGCAGTTGCTTTCTGAACTCTTCTTCCAAAGCATGCTGGCTGTCCGGTAAAAATGCTCCGGTAGGATTGTAAACCAGATTGAGTTCAAGGCCAGTTTCCGGCAATCCATATCCCTCTTCATTGAGCAATCTTATGGCCCGGATGGAATCATCAAACACTCCTTCACCCCGCTGGCGGTCGGTGCGCAGTTTGCTGAAATACGGCAATGAAGAAGTTACCTCAACCCGGTGGGCTGCAAAAAATGCCGGCAATTCGCGGTACTTTTTATTGGCTACCAGAATAGTGAGATTGCTCCGAACTATTACTCTGCAATTCAATGCCCGGCACTGCTCCACAAACCACCGGAAATGCGGATGCATCTCGGGTGCTCCTCCGGTAATGTCCACTGTGCCAATGCCGGTTTGCCTTAGTATTTCAAGACAACGGATCATATGCCTCTCCGACATCTTTTCGGTGCGGTCCGGACCGGCATCAACATGGCAGTGCGCACAGGTTTGGTTGCACATTTTGCCGATGTTGATTTGGAGTATCTCCGGTTTCAACGGTCTTAGTCGGTCTATCCCGGCATTCTTCAGATGCCCGGCAAAACCGGGGCTGTCTGCATTACCGGCAGTGCCGGTACGCAGTACTTTGAGCTGGATGAAAGTATCACTCAGGGGGCTTTCCCGGCTCCGCAATGATTGAGTTTTAAGTTTTGAGGCCATTTTTCCAAAATATCCACCCGGTGCCGGGACTACATGGTCAGCTTTTTAACGTGATTCATCATCTGAACACCGTGAACCAGTGAAGCTCCGCTTCTGATGGCTGCAGCCACATGCACTGCTTCCATCATCTGCTCTTCATCGGCTCCTTTTTGGAGGCAATCTGAAGAGTAAGCATCAATGCAATACGGGCATTGAAGGGCATGAGAAACTGCCAGAGCTATCAGCGATTTCTCGCGACGGCTGAGGGCTCCTTCTTCAAACACTGCCCCATACCAGGCAAAAAACTTTTCTCCCAGTTCAGGCTGAAATTCGGAAATATTGCCAAACTTTCCAAGATCCTTTTCATTGTAATAGCTCATTGTGCAGTCAGTTTTTGTGGTTGAAAGAAACGGCCTTTGCCAAAAATTGTGTAGGTTTCCACCCGATTGTATGTGCCAAAGTAGGCAGATAATGCGAAACCAAACAATCTGCAGGCCATTATCGGCTGAGAGGTAAAATAAGCTTGCTATGCGCGTAGTGATCATAGGGAACGGAATCAGCGGGATAACCGCCGCCCGCTTTATCCGCAAAAACAGCAACTACCGCATTGAGGTAATATCTGACGAATCGGACTATTTCTTTTCGCGTACTGCACTGATGTACGTTTATATGGGTCACATGACCCTGGAACACACTAAGCCATACGAGGACAGTTTCTGGGGGAAAAACCGGATTCACCTTATCCGGGGCCGTGTTACCGATGTGGACACCGCCCACAAAATGATATCCATAAAAATACAGGACAAAATTCAATATCGCGAATACGATGCCCTGATAATTGCCACAGGCTCAGTACCCGATACGCCGGGTATACCTGGTGAAGACCTGAGCGGCGTGGGCAAACTATACAGTATTCAGGACTTGGAATATATGGAGGCTTGCAGCGTGAACCTGAAACGCGCAGTGATTGCCGGTGGCGGGCTGATTGGGGTGGAAATGGCGGAAATGTTTCACTCCAGGAGCATTCCCGTTACCATGCTGGTGCGAGAGAAAAGCTACTGGAACAATCATCTTCCCGTGGAAGAGTCGGAAATGGTTACGGCTCATATACGAAGCCACGGCATTGATCTGAGGCTGGAAACCCAGGCCGCTGCCCTGAAAGGCGATGAAGCCGGCCGGATTAACCGGGTTGCTACCAATCGTGGTGAAGAGATACCCTGCGGATTTGCCGGAATTACCACAGGCGTAAAACCCAATATTGCCTGGCTTCCCGGTGACACGTTTGAAACGGACCGCGGGATACTGGTGAATGCATGGCTGGAAACTTCAGTGCCTAATGTATATGCCATTGGTGATTGTGCCCAGCTTAGAGCGCCCGATCCGGGTCGTCGTTCAGTAGAAGCCATGTGGTACACAGGCAGGATGATGGGCGAAACCGTTGCACGGACACTGTGTGGGAAACCTTCGGCCTACAATCCCGGGATTTGGTTTAACTCAGCTAAATTTTTTAATATTGAGTATCAGGTTTACGGACTTGTACCCTCTGCGCAGGCTAAATTGAAAGACGAGACGGTGTATTGGCAACACCCGGAGAATAACAAAAGCATCAGGGTGGTATTTCAGCGCAATACCGGGCGGGTAATAGGATTTAACCTGATGGGGATCCGCTACCGGCAGGACGTGTGCAGCCATTGGATCCGCTACGGAACGCATATTGAAGAAGTTCTCAGCCATCTGTCTCTAGCCAACTTTGACCCGGAATTGAGCGATTCCTATGAAGCTGAGTTGCTGAACGTGTACAATGAGCAGTATGGCATTCGGCTGACCCTAAAAACCGGGCGGGGTGCCGGCAGGGTATTTCGATTCTTTAAAAATGTATCCCAATGACCCGAAGAAAACCCATTGAAATACTCGGGCTGGCCATTTTTTATCTGGCTTTTGTACTGTTCAATCTGATAGCCTTTACCGGGTTATACAAGTTAACTGAAGAAACGATCGTGGATGCCGGCCTCAGCGAGTACCATGCCGAAGCCATCAAAATAGCCGCAGATGAGGCCGGAATTACCGGAGTTCGATACGGAAGTTTGCCTGCCATGGTTGCAGATCTCCGCAAAGTAGTGAGGCTTGCAGCCGATCAACAAGAAGAAGCTGCCGGACTGATCAATGGTGTGGCCACTACCATCCCGGAGGATGCCGCCGAATGGGAGTTCAGAATAGGGGACAGAAAAAGTCTGGTGTTTGCGCTAACCCATGCATCAGCCAGATCAGACTGGTATCCATTCGGCGGTTTTATACTGGCTGTGTTGTTAGTGGTGGGCTTAGGCGGAGCACTGTTGTCATTTACGCCCTTGTTACAAACCCAGGCCGGGATCAGGAATGATCATATTTTTTTCCGTAAGCTCACTGCCCGCGGGTGGGTGGGTATAAGCCTGGGTGTTTACCTCACGCTGTTTTATGTGGTATTGTACTGGTATCCAGAATACCTGGTGCAGATTATCCGTCTCACCGATCCGGTTAGTCTGGCCATCAACGGCAATCCGGCAGGTCAGTGGTTTATGTACGGATTGCTCTACACGCTGGCTATTCTGGTGATGGGCCTCAGGATGCTGATCAAGTACCGGCACAGCAAGTATCAGCAGGTGAGAACGGTGTCAGTGATGTTTTTCCAGACGGCTTTTGCCTTCATGATACCTGAAATTCTGGTGCGTCTTAACCAGCCCTATTTTGATTTCAAAAATATCTGGCCTCTGAATTACGATTTTTTCTTTGAGTGGAATCTCAATCAACTGATTTCATCGGGTTTACTGGGGCAGTTTATGCTGGTATGGGGTATTTTGCTCATTGTGATTGCAGTGCCGGTATTATCGTGGTTTTACGGCAAGCGCTGGTATTGCAGTTGGGTTTGCGGCTGTGCAGGCCTGGCTGAAACCCTAGGCGATCCCTTCAGGCAGCTCTCCGATAAGCGGCTAAAGGCATGGCAGATTGAGCGCTGGATGGTGCATGGCGTGCTGGTGTTTGCCGTGGTGATGACGGCACTGGTGCTGTACAGCTTTTTCACCGGGCATGGTAAACTGCTGGGCATGGACAGTTTCAGACTGCGTGAATGGTACGGTTTCCTGATTGGCGCAGCCTTTGCGGGTGTGGTAGGCGTGGGTTTCTATCCCTGGATGGGAAACCGCGTATGGTGCAGGTTTGGCTGCCCACTTGCAGCATATATAGGCCTCATTCAGCGTTTCCGGTCGCGGTACCGGATCACGGCCAACAGCGGCCAGTGTATATCC
>JBJHCA010000109.1:0-8822 GCA_050485785.1 Saprospiraceae bacterium
ACAAAGATAGCAAGTCCTGATGTCTTCAGTTTAACGGCGGGCATACTCTTTGCGCTGGTGCGCATTGAATTGTACCTTTGGGAAAAATTACCGGCATATGAAGGGAATTATACTAGCGGGTGGCTCAGGCACACGTCTGTATCCGCTAACCATGGCAGTCAGTAAGCAACTGATGCCCGTGTACGACAAACCCATGATCTATTATCCGTTGTCAATATTAATGCAGGCCGGTATCAGAGATATACTGATCATTTCTACACCGCATGATCTTCCCAATTTCAGCAAGCTTCTCGGTAGTGGCGAGGACATTGGATGCCGGTTCGAGTATCAGGTGCAGGAAGTCCCTAACGGCCTAGCCCAGGCTTTTGTGTTGGGTGACCGTTTTATCGGGAATGATGATGTAGCGCTGATTTTGGGGGATAACATTTTTTACGGCTCAGAACTGGATGATCAGCTAAAAACCTGCGGTGAGCCGGGTGGCGGAATTGTATTTGCCTATCGCGTGGCTGACCCTGAACGATACGGAGTGGTAGAGTTTGACGACTCGTTCAATGCACTTTCTATAGAAGAAAAACCGCAAAACCCCAAGAGCAGGTATGCAGTTCCCGGGCTTTACTTTTATGATAATCGGGTAGTTGACATTGCCAGGCAGTTAAAGCCTAGTGCCAGAGGCGAATATGAAATTACGGATATTAACCTGCATTATCTGAGCAATAATGAGCTGCGTGTAAAGGTGCTGGGCAGAGGTGTAGCCTGGCTCGATACCGGAACTCACCAATCCTTAATGCAGGCCGGTCAGTTTATACAGGTTATCGAGGAGCGACAGGGTGTTAAAATAGGGTGCATAGAAGAAGTAGCCTGGCAAATGGGTTATATTAATGACAACCAACTGGCTGTGCTGGGAGAAAAATATGCCAAATCCGGCTACGGCGAATACCTGCTGGATCTCCTAAAAGCCTGAAATTACCTGCTCTTACTGCCGAAGCTCTCTTCTCAGAATCTTACCTACATTGGTTTTGGGTAACTCATCCCTGAATTCAACCTCTTTAGGCACTTTATAAGCGGCTAATTCATTTTTGCAATGGCTGATTACCTCTTTTACGGTAAGTGATTTCTCCTTCTTGACCACAAACAACTTTACCACTTCACCACTTTTTGAGTCGGGTATGCCAATGGCTGCGGCTTCAAGTACTTTTGGATGCATTATTGCGACCTCCTCTATTTCATTGGGGTAAACATTAAAACCCGATACCAGGATCATGTCTTTTTTGCGGTCTACGATCTTGAAAAAACCTTCTTCATCCATTACCCCTATGTCGCCGGTGCAAAGCCACCCATCCTTGATAGTTTTTGCAGTTTCTTCAGGACGGTTGTAGTACCCTTTCATGATTTGGGGGCCTTTGGCCTGTATTTCCCCTTCCTGGCCGGGCGGGAGTATTTCTCCTGCATCATTTACTACTCGCATATCAGTACTGGGAACCGGTAAGCCAATAGTGCCCAACCTTCCTGATCCGTCCAGGGGATTTACGCTCAACACCGGGGATGATTCGGTTAGCCCATATCCTTCAGTCAGTCTGCATCCGGTTAGTTTTTGCCATCGCTCCGCAACAGGTTTTTGAATGGCCATTCCACCTCCGATGGTTACCTTGAGGTCAGAGAAATCCACTTTGTTTATATCGGGATGATTCAGGAGTGCATTGAAAAGGGTGTTTACACCGCTCATAATACTGAGCGGGTAATTGCTCATTTCTTTGATCAGTCCCTTTAACTCCCGGGGGTTAGTTACCAAAACAGTGTGTGATCCCACTCCCATCAATGCCAGGCAATGCACAGTAAAGGCAAAAATATGATATAATGGCAACGGGCAAATGGCCACTTCTTTTCCTTTGTCGAGAAATGTATTCATAATTGCCCGGGTCTGCTCCATGTTGGCTATCAGATTTCTGTGTGTAAGCATGGCACCTTTGGCCACTCCCGTAGTTCCTCCTGTGTATTGAATGAGCAGTGTGTCGTTCTTGTCTACTTTCAGTTCGGGTAAAGTAAACCTTTTTCCCTGGCTCAGTGCTTCCCTGAACGAAATGACATTGTCAATTCTGTAAGCCGGCACCATTTTCTTTACGTACTTAACCACAAAATTGACGATCTGGCGTTTGGGAAAATTGAGCATTTCCCCCAGATCTGTTACGATAATTGTCTTGATCTGCGTTTCTGGAAGAACTTTTTCAAGGTTGTGTGCAAAATTGCTGGCTATTACAATGGCTTTAACACCGGCGTCGGTAAACTGATGCTTCATTTCTCGAGGGGTGTAAAGCGGATTGGTGTTGACCACTATGATGCCGGCACGCACCGCTCCAAACAAGGCTATGGGGTATTGCAACAGATTGGGCATCATGAGCGCAATACGGTCACCTTTTTCAAGACCACGCGAGATAAGGTAAGCACCAAACTGTACCGATAACTGGTCAATTTCCCGAAAAGTAAGTGTTTTACCAAAGTTTGAAAATGCCGGTTTATCGGCAAATTCACGAAAGCACTCTTCTACCATCACAGCTACATTAGGATATGCATCTGCATTGATATTAGCCGGTATACCCATTGAATAATTCTTTAACCATGGTCTGTTGTCCATATTGTCATGAATTGAGTTGAACGATAAAATACTTTGAAAATTCAGAAAACCGATTGTCAAAGTAAGTAAAAATCTTTGAAACAGCTATGCCTTACTACAGCAACTCAAAATATTTAAGACTATTCATTTTCAATTCTTTGGTTTGCAGAAAATGTATTACCTTTGCGCCGCTAATTTTTTTATTAACCATTAAAAATGAGGGACATCCATGACTGAAGATCAAAATGTACCCAAGGATCCCCGGGAGGACGAAAAAAACATCCAGGAACCTGCCTCCAAAAAAACGTCCGGGCAGGATGCTGACCAACAATCTGAAGTAGTAGTAGAAGCCGAAGAAACTGAAGTTGAAACGGAAGAAACCGACATTAAAACCGAAACTACGGAAAAAGAAGAGAAGTCAGCTGAAACTTTCTCCAATGAGCCACATGATGCTTTTGACTGGGCAGCAGGCAAAAGAAGGTCTGCCTCCTATAGTGATGAGCAGGTTGACAAGCTGGTGAATGAATATGAGTCAGTAATTAACTCTGTTCAGGAATTTGAGGTAGTTAAAGGCAGAGTAACACACATCGGCGACGGTGATGTATTGCTCGATATCAATTACAAGAGCGACGGCTTGTTGTCGTTGTCTGAGTTTAGGGATACACCTGACCTGAAAATAGGTGATGAGGTTGATGTTTATATAGAACGCCTTGAGGACCCCCGTGGTCAGTTGGTACTATCCCGCCGCAAGGCGAAACTACTCAAAGCATGGGAGAGCATTGTTGAATCACATGAAACCGGTGCCATCATAAAAGGCACTGTTGTGAGTAAAACCAAAGGCGGTCTGATAGTTGATTGTGGCGGACTGGAAACTTTCCTTCCCGGTTCACAGATAGATATCAAGCCTATAATCGACTATGATTCATATGTTGGAAAAACTATGGAATTCAGGGTGGTTAAGATCAACGAAGCCATCAAGAATGCCGTTGTATCGCACAAGGCACTTATCGAAAGTGATTTGGCTGAGCAACGCGAGCAAATCATAGCCGGACTGGAGAAAGGTCAGGTACTTGAAGGTACGGTGAAGAACATCACAGACTTTGGTGCTTTCCTTGATCTGGGAGGTGTTGACGGATTACTTTACATTACTGATATTTCATGGGGACGGATCAACCACCCCGGTGAGGTACTCGAAAATGGCCAGAAAGTGAACGTAGTAGTGCTTGACTTCGATGAGAATAAGCGCCGCATTTCACTGGGTCTGAAGCAACTTACCAGCCATCCGTGGGATGTGCTTACCAAGGAGATTGAAGAAAACTCGGTAGTTAAAGGTAAGATCGTCAACATTGAAGATTATGGAGCTTTCCTTGAAATCGAGCCTGGTGTAGAAGGACTCATACACGTATCGGAAGTTTCATGGAGCAACCAGCCTGTTAATGCCAGGGAGTTTTTCAAGTTGGGGCAGGAGCATGAAGCCAAAGTGGTAACCATTGATCGTGAAGAACGCAAAATGTCACTTTCGCTCAAGCAACTTACCCAGGATCCCTGGAGTGAGGTGGCTGCCAGATATCCGGTTAACAGCAGGCATTCCGGTGAAGTGAAAAACCTTACACCCTATGGAGTTTTCATCGAACTGGAAGAAGGCATTGGCGGAATGGTTCATATTTCGGATCTGAGCTGGACCAAGCGCTTTGCCCATCCGTCGGAGTTTACCAAAGTAGGTGAGCAAATGGAGGTGGTAATTCTGGAAATCGATCAGGAGAACAGAAAGCTGTCACTCGGCCATAAGCAGATTGAAGAGAACCCATGGGATACCTTCGAAAAAGTTTTCCCGGTAGGCTCATATCACGAGGCTACACTGATACGACGCGATGACCGTGGGGCAATTGTCCAGCTTCCATACGGACTGGAGGCTTTTGCTCCTATCAAACATATTCGTAAAGAGAACGGATCATTTGCTGAAGTGGAAGAAGTAATTACCGTAAAAGTTCTGGAGTTTAATCGTGACGATAAGAGGATTCTGGTTTCTCACCTGAGGTATCTTGAAGACATCCAGCGTGAAGCGGACGACAAGATCAAGGAAGAGAAGCAGAAAGTTGAAACGGAAACTCGTCAGGTTATCAAAAAGCAGGCTTCCAAAGTGGAGAAAACCACCCTGGGTGAGCTTGATGCATTTGAGCAGCTGAAAGAACAATTGAAAGCTTCTGATGAAGAAGAAAATACGGAAAAAGGAGAATAATACAATTCTCTGAATGATGAGTAAAGAGCCTCTGTATCTGATGCAGGGGCTTTTTTTATTCCCGGTAGTTGAGGTGTAAATTGCAATGAACATTTGTGCACATTTCATGTTCGCAATTTTAACTTCACATTTTGTATGAACCAAACTACTAAAAAGCGCACTGCTGTAGTAATAGGGGCCGGGTTTTCAGGGCTGGCTGCTGCCTCATATCTTGCCCGCGAAGGTGTAGAAGTCACCGTACTTGAGAAACACAATATAGCCGGTGGCAGAGCTCGCGTGATGCAACGTGAAGGATTTACTTTCGATATGGGACCTAGCTGGTACTGGATGCCGGATGTGTTTGAATCCTTTTTCAGCGATTTTGGCCGGTCAGTTCATGACTTTTATTCGCTTCAACGACTTGACCCGTCTTATGCTATTTTTTTTTCCAAAAATCACCGCATGGACGTGCCGGCCGGAATGGATGAGATTTACGGGATGTTTGAAACCTATGAGCCAGGTAGTTCATCAGTGCTCAAAAGGTTTCTGGATGAAGCCAGGTATAAATACGAAACCGGCCTGGGTGAGTTTGTGCACAAACCCGGCCATTCCATTTTGGAGTTTGCAGATAGCAGGATACTGCTCAGTTTATTTAGGCTGCAGATGTTTTCCAGTATAGGGAAACAGATCCACAGCAAGTTCAAAAACCCGTTTTTGCGAAAACTGCTTGAGTTTCCTGTGTTGTTCCTTGGCGCTACTCCGGCTAAAACCCCGGCACTTTACAGCCTGATGAACTATGCTGACATGTGTCTGGGCACCTGGTACCCTATGGGAGGAATGTATCGGATAGTGGAAGCGATGGAGTCAGTAGCAAGAGAGCAAGGCGTAAATTTCTGTTTTAACCACGAAGTAACCGGTATCAAAGCAGGAAACGGTAAAGTTTACGAAGTGGATACAAGCAGAAGGAGCTTTAAGGCTGACATTTATGTTGCCTCGGCAGATTACCGCCATGTTGATCAGCAACTGTTGCCGCCCGGGTACAGGAACTACAGTGCAAGGTACTGGGATAAGCGGGTAATGGCACCTTCGAGCCTGCTGTTTTATCTGGGGATAAAAAACAAAGAGTTATCCCTAAAACATCACAACCTCTTTTTTGATGAGGACTTCGCCCAACATGCTCAAGAGATATACGACAATCCGCAATGGCCCGGTAAGCCGCTTTTTTACGTTTGTGCTCCTTCCGTTACGGATCCGACTGTTGCCCCTGAAGGTCATGAGAACCTCTTCATCCTGATCCCTCTGGCGCCTGGATTAACTGGTGATACTGAGGATGTGCGGGAAAAGTATTTCAACCTTGTGATGGACCGGCTTGAAAATATTACCGGCAGCCATGTCCGGGAGCACATAGTTTTTAAGCAATCTTTTGGGGTGAGCAATTTCATCAATGAATACCATGCATGGAAAGGCAATGCTTACGGCCTGGCCAACACGCTTTCACAAACAGCTTTTTTAAAACCTAAAATGCGTCATAAGAAACTAGGAAATCTTTTGTTTGCCGGGCAGCTGACCACCCCCGGTCCGGGTGTGCCCCCTTCGTTGATTTCAGGAAAAGTGGCTGCTCTGGAAAGCCTGAAATACCTAAACCATTGATTAATGAAAACAGGAATGCCTCTATTTGACCAGGTTTGTATTGCGTGCAGTAAACTTGTTACGCAGCGTTACAGCACTTCGTTTTCTTCCGGAATTCTGGCATTTGCCCGTCCATACCGGGATCCGGTTTATGCCATTTATGGGTTTGTGCGGTTTGCCGATGAGATAGTGGATACCTTTCATGAGCACGATAAGGCCATATTGCTTGAAGAATTCAGAAAGGCAACCTTTAAAGCCATAGATCATGGCATCAGCTTGAATCCGGTACTGCATTCATTTCAGCAGGTGGTAAGCCAGTATAACATCGACCGGGCATATATTGAAGCCTTTCTGGACAGTATGGCTATGGATCTTGATCGCACTGCCTATGACCGTAAAAACTACGAAGCCTATATCTATGGTAGTGCTGAAGTAGTAGGACTGATGTGTTTAAAGGTATTTACCGCAAGCGACAGTCAATTGTTTGATGAACTTCGCGATGCAGCAAAAAGTCTGGGCTCTGCATTTCAAAAGGTCAACTTTTTACGCGACATGCAAAGTGATTTCATAGAGAGAGGCAGAGTGTACTTTCCGGGTATCGATTTTGAACAATTTGATGAGGCTCAGAAGTCTGTTATTGAGGCCGATATCAGGCGTGATTTTTCCCAGGCCCTTGATGGAATCAGAAGGCTTCCTTCGGGTGTTAGATCCGGGGTGTATCTGGCCTATATTTATTATCTCCGGTTGTTTGAGAAGATAAGAAAAGCACCGGTGCATCGCATACAGAAGGAACGAATCCGAATTCCGGACCATCAAAAACTTTATCTGCTTACCAAGTCAACCCTGGTCAACAGGCTTGGACTGATCTGATTTCCTGCATTGTGCAAAGTGTTCTGAAAAAATTTGTACGGATTATTGCTGCATTTATTGTGGTTGTATTGGCTGTTTCACAGTGGTTTGGCACAGAAACGGATACTGCATCACTTAACTTTGATGTGAATCACCTTACTGCTGTTTCATGGTTTGAGACCCCTTACTTTTACTTATTTATCAACCTTTTTGTATTGTCACTCCCATTGTTGTTGTCCTTCGACCGAAAAGTCCACTTTTACAAAAAGTGGCCTGCAGTTGCTGCTGCAATAGTGATCACGGCGTTGCTCTTTATACCCTGGGACATTGTTTTTACCCGGCAGGCAATCTGGGGATTCAATCCTGAATATTATCTTGATCAATACAGGCTTATGGGGCTCCCATTGGAGGAGTGGATGTTTTTTGTGACGGTGCCGTATGCGTGTATATTTATTTATGAGTGCCTCAATTATTATGTACGCACCAATTGGTTTTCCAGGTACGAACCGGTTATAACTGCCGGGCTGCTTGTAACCTTTATCCTGATAGCTGTTTTATTCAGGCAGCATACATATACCGTAGTCACTTCACTGCTATGCATGGCATTGCTGCTTGTTTCGCTGGCACTTTCATCATCATTTTACCGGGGTCGGTTTTATATGGCCTTTCTGGTGAGCCTGATTCCGTTTTTCCTGGTCAACGGAGCATTGACCGGTGCACTGACTCTTTCACCTGTTGTGGTTTACAATGATGCTCTCAATATAAGTATAAGATTGATTACCATTCCTTTGGATGATGTGTTTTACGCTTTTCTGCTCCTGGGCATGAATATTTCACTTTTCGAATTTTTTGTCCGGCGCAGGCATCCTGCCCGTGCTGATTAATCTTTTGAAGTGGCTGTTCCACTTTGGAGTGCAGACCTATAGATACTGATGGATGCTGTTTTTCCGGATTTGCATGGAGTAAAGGGTGATTTGGAGTATTGATATCTTTTTGCGGGTGCCGCCGGCGGCACAGTAATCTGCTGACAAAGCTTACGGGAAGAGTTGGGCGCATGGGGTAGTTCGGGGTGTCACGGTTTTTGCATAAGCCGGAAGCAGAAAAAGGCCTTTCCCCCGGGCAAAAACCACGCCACCCCGCTACCGCCACCCCGCTACCGCCACCCCGCTACCACCACCCCGCTTCTGGGCAAACACCTCACTACCTAAAACACTGACTTCATGAAAATTTCACATCAAGTTGATTAGAATTTTTTAAGCTCATTTAATAACTTACAGCCTATTACATATTGCACAACATGACATATAGATAATTAATGCAATATTATTCTAAAATTCAAGTTCTAAATGCAACTTTTTCGAGGAGCAGAATTGATACAAATTTTTTCAAAAGAGAGAGGCACAAAGCCTCCCTCCCTTGAATGGAAAATGTGTCCGATATTGGCTCCTCGACCAAAAGTTGACAATATTGGGAAAACACATCACCGAATCACAAAGGTACCAAATTGAGGCCTTGATT
>JBJHCA010000110.1:0-8429 GCA_050485785.1 Saprospiraceae bacterium
TCTTTCGGATGTTCTGGTCGCTAAACAAGGCAATTTGCTGCTCTTCCTGAACATAAGCCTGTACATTTCTGATTCCATTCAGGTTTTCCTGAATAATTCCTGTCAGCTTGTCTTGTTCCTCCTCATGCTGATGCCATACTTTAGACTCCCGTCTGAAAAACATCCAGGAGGTTAAAAAAATCAGCGGAAGCAGTGCCACCGAAATCAGCGTATACAATGGATGAACCAGCAGCATCAGCACCACAGCCCCTATTACCATGGCTGATATCCTGATCAGTTCAGTGATCTCGGTATGCAGAAACCGTTTCACGGTATCAACGTCCCCTGTACAACGCTGGGTCATTTCTCCTTTTGGAAAATTGCCCAAGGCTGCCAGGCTGATTGCGTGAATCTTACCAAACAAAGTATTGCGCAAGCGTTCAATCGACTTTTCGGTACTGTATGACACCGTAGCCGATGAAATGAACTGCAGCATTACCCGCGTCATGGCCAAAACAACTACAGCGATAGCCAGCAAAAGAACCAGATGGCCTATATCTGCCAGTGCACGGGCAGGAAACAGGCTTTGTAGCGTTCTGACCAGCGGATCAGGAAAATAATCGGTTTGGCCGCCAAAATGCATGCGTAAGTGATCAACCACCAGTTGTATCACCTTGGGCTCGAGCATCTGAATGACCGATGACATGATCAGCGTGAAGCCGGAAAATAAATACCACGTCTTCCACGGACCTAGTAAATCTAATAATCCTCTAAATTTGTTCATGGTTTATTGCTACATTAGCCGCAGCATTTTTTCACTTCCCGACTACAAAAATGACAACCCGTGGACAGAGAACGGAAAGATAAACACTTTATAAAAAAGCCCTATGTGCCGGGCGGTTCCAAATCCATTAAAGAGTTTATTGCCAAAAACCTGAAGTACCCTCCCGAAGCACTGGCCAACCGCATCGAAGGCTCCGTAACCCTGAGACTCACCATCAACCATAAAGGTCATGTTACTGAAGCGCACGTTATCAGCCACTTAGGCCATGGTTGCGATGAAGAAGCCGTGAGGGTGGCTTCCATGCTTATCTTCGAAGTAGAACCGCCACGCGGGCTCAGGGTAGTATATCACAAAAAACTCACCATCCATTTTAAATTGCCTGTTGCCAAAACACTGCCTGCAACTCAGGACGTTCAGCCGGTTTCCGGGATTCAATACACCTATAATGCCCCTCCTGAAACCGCTGAAGAATCACCTGACAGCAAAACTGCAAATAAAAGTTATCATTACTCCATTACTATAGGCCGGCAAAAATCCTGACATTTACTGACCGGTCATCAGGCCACTACCCGCTGCATCATTATTTCTTCAATTTCCTCAGCTTCTATGGGTATATTGGCCATCAGATCTACAGGGCCGTTGTCGGTAATCAGGATGTCATTCTCAATCCTGATCCCCAGGTTCTCTTCACGGATGTAGATGCCCGGTTCACAAGTAAACACCATGCCCGCCCTGAATGAATCATACCGATTACACAGATCATGTACGTCCAGCCCGAGATGATGGGATGTACCATGCATGAAATACTTCTTATACAAGGGCTTGTCAGCATCCTGTGATGCTACATCCTGCTTGTCGAGCAAACCAAGACCGATCAGTTCCGACTCCATGATCCTGCCCACCTCGCGATGGTACTCTTCCAGCGTATTGCCTGAAACCAGCATGCTTTTTGCCTGCTTCATCACCCTGAGCACGGCATCGTACACTTTGCGCTGTCTGTCGGTAAATTGCCCGCTTACCGGGATGCTTCGCGAAAGATCTGCTGCATAGTTCGCATACTCCGCGCCAAAATCCATGAGTATTACATCGCCTTCGCGGCACTCCATATTGTTGGTGGTGTAATGCAGCACACAGGCATTGGCACCGGAGGCAATAATGGGTGTATAAGCATGTCCGGTTGCCCTGTTTCGTATAAACTCATGAGTAATTTCCGCTTCAATTTCATACTCCATTACACCCGGCTTTACATACTCCAGCACGCGCCTGAATGCCTTTTCAGTAATCCCGCAGGCTTCTTTTATAGCCTCCACTTCATACCTGCTTTTGATCATCCTCAGTTTCCTGGCAATGGGCTGCAACCTGTGGTATTTGTGGTTGGGAAATTTTTCCTTCATCAGCCTCCCCATGCGTCTGTCCCTGTTGTCAATGTCTACAGACGCACGGTCGTTTTCATTGTCATTCAGATATACCCGGCTGGCCATCTGCATCAATTGAGGCATCACCGCGTCAAAATCCTCGCTCCACATGATATTCTCCACTCCGGATATAGCCCTGGCTTCATCTTTAGTGTATTTATGCCCATCCCATACTGCAATGTACTCGCTGGTTTTGCGCACAAACACTATCTCCCGCATCGCCTCTACGGGACATTCAGGAAACAGAACCAAAATGGTTTCCTCCTGGTCCAGGCCGGTAAAATAGTACAGATCGCTGTTCTGCCTGAACGGATAAAATGTATCACCGCTGCGCATCTGCATGTCGTTAGAATGGAAAATGGCAATGCTGTTGGGCCGCAATTCCCTGATCAATCGCTTCCGGTTGGCTGTAAAAAGTTCACGGGGTAAAGTTTCGTATCTCATATCCTGATTTATCTTCAATGAAGCAAAGCTACAAAAGTAGCTAATTCGACAATTGAAAGTCTGCTAGTTTCGACAAAAATGCAGGAATATTGGCCGGGAAGGGTCGTTGTTTTTTCAGTTTTGTTTTTATATAGCTCTTTGTTGTGCTTTTCTCCCCTGAAAAGCCTTTGTCATAACAGATAAAGGTTCACCCACAGTGAAGCCGGTTTGGCTTACTCCCTGTTGTTTTAAACACCGCTTACACTTCGCAGGATAAGCCCGAACAATGTTTGATACCCTGGCCTACTGAATGCAAATGTTGATCCGATCAACCATCATCCAGGCAATTTCAATACCTTTACCCTATGAAACCATCACCTGTAAAACTGATTGAGTGTCCACGTGATGCCATGCAGGGCATCGAAACATTGATACCCACGGAAACCAAAATCAATTACCTCAATGCCCTGCTCAAAATTGGTTTCCACTCTCTTGATTTTGGCAGCTTTGTATCCCCCAGAGCCATTCCCCAAATGGCCGACACGGCAGATGTACTTAAAAACCTTGACCTGACCAACACGGCAACCCGCCTTCTCGCCATAGTGGCCAACGAAAGAGGAGCACTGGATGCCTGTGCTTTTGATGCCATTCAATACCTGGGCTACCCTTTCAGTATTTCTGAAACTTTTCAGCAACGCAACACCAATGCCGATATTAAAACCAGCCTGGAAAGGCTGAAAACCATACAACAGGTTTGCCTTGAGTACGGCAAGGAAGTGGTGGTTTACATTTCCATGGGTTTCGGCAATCCTTACGGGGATCCGTGGAATGTGGATATCGTACAGCAATGGGTCGGTACCCTGTCAGACCTGGGCATCAAAATCCTCTCACTGTCCGATACCATCGGCGTGGCATCTCCCGAAAGTATCGAATACCTGTTCAGCCACCTGATTCCGCTTTATCCTGCAATCGAATTTGGAGCCCATTTGCACACCGAGCCGCACAACTGGCTCGAGAAAGTGGATACCGCCTACAAGCACGGCTGCCGAAGATTTGACGGAGCTTTGCGCGGTTTTGGCGGATGCCCTATGGCTGCCGATGATCTTACCGGAAATATGCCCACTGAAAACCTTGTTCAGTACTTCGATGTACGGGAAGTTCCGCTTCATATCGATAGGCAGGCACTCAGAGAAGCCATGAGGCTGGCTCACCGGATTTTTCCGGCTGTTTGACTTATACCTCACTGGCCGGCATGCCCCTGGCAAAAATTTTATACCGCCATAAACCACTGCATTGTAGTTGACCACAGCAAAATGACAGCTAAAAATGCTATCTTTGCGCTCAATTTTTAGCGAACTGCAATACGGTATGGCTCAATACCCCGAATATAAACAGCTTGACTTCCCGCAAATTGACCGGGACATACTCAGGTTTTGGCAGGAACACAAGGTGTTTGAAGAAAGTGTTTCTCAGCGGGACCCCGCCAACTCTTTTGTGTTTTATGAAGGCCCTCCTTCTGCCAACGGCAAGCCCGGAATTCATCACGTAATGGCACGTACCGTTAAGGATACCTACTGCCGTTTTCATACCATGCTGGGCAAGCGGGTTGAACGCAAAGGGGGCTGGGACACTCACGGTCTTCCCATCGAACTGAATGTCGAAAAAGAACTCGGCATAACCAAGGACGACATAGGCAGAACCATTTCCGTAGAAGAATACAACCGCCGTTGCCGTGAATCGGTAATGCAGTATAAAAGCCTGTGGGACGACCTGACCAGAAAAATGGGCTACTGGGTTGATCTGGACAATCCTTATATTACCTTCGACAATAATTACATTGAGTCAGTGTGGAATATACTGGAAACACTTTATTCCAAAGGTTACCTGTATAAAGGCTATACCATTCAACCCTACAGTCCTGCTGCCGGAACGGGGCTCAGTACCCACGAACTGAACCAGCCGGGGTGTTACCGTGATGTAACGGATATTAGTGCCGTAGCCCAGTTCAGGCTGGTGAACAACCATTTATCACAACACCTTTTTGACAGCCCCGATGAGAATGTTTGTATGCTCGCCTGGACTACCACTCCGTGGACGCTGCCATCCAACACTGCGCTTGCTGTGGGCGAAAAGATCAGTTACCTGAAGGTCAATACGTTTAACCCCTACACAGGAAAGCCCGTAAGTGTAATAGTGGCAGCCGACCTGCTCCACCGATGGTTCAATCCTGAACACGAAAATCTGGGTGAAGAAAAACTGGACATACTTGCCGGCAAAAAAGTAATTCCCTACCGCATAACCGGAAGGTTTAAAGGGAGTGAGCTTACGGGGGTAAGGTATGAGCAGCTTCTTCCTTTTGCTCAGGTAACAGACGGTGACGCCTTTTTAGTGCTGGCCGGCGACTTTGTGAGTACTGAAGACGGTACAGGCATTGTGCACCTTGCCCCGTCGTTTGGTGCTGATGACATGCGGACAGCACGCCAGTATGGAATCGGCTCATTGACGCTGGTTGACCCTGCCGGAAAGTTTACCACAGATGCCGGCCCCTTTGCCGGACGATATGTGAAAGATTACACCAACGACCCTGACTACCGGAATGTAGACCTTGATATTGCCATATTACTGAAGGAGGAAAACAAGGCCTTTGATGTCAGGAAGTACAACCATAACTATCCTCATTGCTGGCGAACAGACAAGCCCATTCTCTATTATCCGCTTGATTCATGGTTTGTCAAAGTGACTGCCGCCAAAGACCGGCTGATTGCCCTGAATAAAACGATACACTGGAAACCGGCCCATACCGGCGAAAAGCGATTTGGCAACTGGCTTGAAAACCTTCAGGACTGGAACCTGAGCCGCAGCCGCTACTGGGGAATTCCCTTACCGGTTTGGCGAACAGTTGACGCCGCAGAGGAAATATGTATCGGCTCACGTGAGCAGCTTCGGCTTGAAATTGAAAAAGCCAACTACGCTATGGGTTTACAGCAAACGTTGCCGGAAGATCTGCATCGTCCCTTTATCGATCAGATCATACTGGTCAGTGAATCTGGAAAACCGATGCATCGCGAAACGGACCTGATTGATGTATGGTTTGACAGCGGTTCCATGCCCTATGCTCAATGGCATTATCCTTTTGAAAACAAGAAAGTGTTTGAAGCCAATTTCCCCGCAGATTTCATTGCCGAAGGTGTAGATCAGACAAGGGGTTGGTTTTATACGCTCCATGCCATAGCCACCCTGGCATTTGACAGTGTGGCTTTTAAAAATGTGGTTTCCAACGGCTTGGTGCTGGACAAAGACGGTCAGAAAATGTCCAAATCCAAAGGCAATGTAGTGGATCCTTTTGAAACCATCAGCCGGTTTGGAGCCGATCCTACCCGATGGTATATGATGACCAATGCCCAACCCTGGGACAACCTGAAGTTTGATGAAGCAGGAATTGACGAAGTAAGGCGCAAACTTTTCGGTACCTTGTTTAATACTTATTCGTTTTTCGCATTGTATGCCGGCATCGACAAGTTTGTGTACCACGAAAATGCCTTGGCTTATAGCGACAGACCGGAACTGGACCGGTGGATCATCAGCAAACTGAATCATCTGATCAGGGATGTGAAAGAGGATTATGAAAACTACGATGCCACCCTGGCCGGCAGAAAAATACAGCAGTTTGTGGATGAATACCTGAGCAACTGGTATGTCCGCTTATCGAGACGAAGATTCTGGAAAGGAGAATACAGTGATGACAAGATTTCTGCATACCAGACCCTCTACAACTGCCTTTCTGTTCTGGCTAAGCTCATGGCTCCAATCAGTCCGTTTTTCAGTGAATGGCTGTATCGCAATCTGGAATTGACCACCGGAAAGGAAAACTGCATCTCGGTGCATTGGTGTCTTTTTCCGGAAAGTGATATGAAAAGCACTGATTTGGAACTGGAAGAAAGAATGGACTACGCCCAGCGAATCAGTTCACTGACCCTGTCACTCCGTAAAAAAGAGATGATCAGGGTAAGGCAGCCTCTGCAAAGAATATTGGTACCGGTGCTGAATCAAACATTCAAAGCACAGATTGAAAAGGTGGCCGAGATCATCAAAGCCGAGGTCAATGTGAAAGAGATTGAAATTGTGGACGATACTTCCGGACTGGTCAAGAAACAGATCCGTCCTAATTTTAAGATTCTGGGCAAAAAAGCTGGGCCTGCCATGAAACAGGTAGCGGCTGCCATCCAAAAAATGTCATCCGAAGATATACAGCAGCTCGAAAAGGATGAGACCTTTGCGCTCACTCATGACGGTCATCAAACCTTTACGCTGATTCCGGAGGATGTATTGATCCTGAATGAAGATATTCCGGGATGGTCTGTAGCCGGTGACGGTTCACTAACGGTGGCACTGGATGTACAACTGAACGAAACCCTGCTTGCAGAAGGTACTGCCCGCGAACTGGTGAACAGGATCCAGAACTTGCGCAAGGCCAGAAATTTTAATGTGACCGATAAAATAAACATAGCGCTGGAGAAAAACCAACGCGTTGTGCCTGCGGTCGAGAATTTTGGAGCGTATATCTGCAATGAAACCCTGGCTGAAACCATTGTCATGCAGGAGCAGTTAACAAGTGGTGATTTTGTGAGTCTGTTTGACGACCTCAACCTTAAAATTGATGTAGTCAGGGTAAACAGCAACGGTAAACCTTGATTAAAAATAAAGATTAAACATAACAGTTATGGCCAACAATGAAGGAAAAACCAGGTACAGTGATGAAGAACTAGAAGAATTTCGCGTACTGATCCTCGACAAACTTGCCAAAGCCAAGGCAGATCTGTCTTTTACGGAAGGGCAGCTGATGGCTATGGCCGACAATGACGATTCCAAGTTCAAAGGGCTCGATGATGGCTCTACTTCTGCAGAGATAGACCGGCTTAGCACGTTGAAAGGCCGTCAGCAAAAATACATCAGCCACCTTGAAAATGCTCTCATCAGAATTGACAACAAGGTGTACGGTATCTGCCGCGAAACCGGCAAACTGATCCAGAAAGAGCGCCTCCGCGCTGTGCCTCATGCTACACTCAGCATAGAAGTAAAGCAAAAAGCCTCCCACCGGTAACTAAAAAGCTACGCTCTTGTCAAAAGTTCGTTTGGTACTGATGATAGTACTGGTCATATTGCTTGCTGACCAAGCATCCAAAGTATGGGTCAAACTCAATATGACCCTTGGTCAGGAGTATTGGATTTTTGGATTTAAATGGGCCAGGATCCATTTCATAGAAAACCCCGGCATGGCATTTGGCCATCAGTTTGGCGGTGAATACGGCAAACTGTTTCTCACATTGTTCAGGTTAGCCGCTGCTTCAGTTCTGGCCTGGTGGATATTCAGAATTATCAGGCAGGGTGCTTCTACCGGACTGGTGGTTTGTCTTTCCCTGATCCTTGCAGGAGCCATTGGCAACATCATCGATTCTGTGTTTTACGGCATGATCTTTTCTTCCAGCTCCATGCATGGAACTGCTGTTTTTTTACCCCAGGCAGGAGGATATGCCCCTGTTTTTCATGGAAAAGTAGTGGATATGCTTTATTTCCCACTGCTGGAAGGTCGTTATCCTGCCTGGATGCCCTGGGTAGGTGGAGATCATTTTCTGTTCTTCAGACCGGTATTTAATATAGCCGACAGTGCCATTACCGTGGGAATAGCACTGATTTTCATCTTTCAGAAACGCTTTTTCGCATCACTCAAACAAAATGAAGCATCCCAGGGTGAAGAAAGCTCCACTCCTCACAGCAATGAACATCCCACTCAGGACAATACCCTGAATGACGTCAACGCTGACACGAAG
>JBJHCA010000111.1:0-8398 GCA_050485785.1 Saprospiraceae bacterium
GGCAGGGGATAGGTGCCTTCCTGCTCAATGGGGTTTTGCGTGGCCAGTACAAAAAACGGAGCGGGAAGCGGATGCTTTTGCCCCGACACGGTCACATGCCTTTCCTGCATGGCCTCCAGCAGTGCAGCCTGCGTTTTGGGCGGCGTCCGGTTAATTTCATCGGCCAGTACGATATTGGCAAACAGCGGCCCCGGAAGAAACTTAAAACGCTTCTGATCATCCAGAATTTCAGACCCCGTAATGTCGGTAGGCATAAGGTCGGGAGTAAATTGTATACGCTTAAAGCTGAGATCCAGCACTTCCGAAATAGTGCTGACCAGCAGGGTTTTTGCCAGCCCCGGTACACCAACCAGCAGGCTGTGCCCGTTGCTGAAAAGCGAGATTATTACTGATTTAACAACTTCATCCTGGCCTATAATTACCTTGCCTATCTCGCTTTTGAGATTTTTGTAATCGGCGGCCATTTTGTCCAGGGCTTCAACATCGCTGTGTTTGGTGGCTGTTTGCATGTATTGAAAAGTATTATTATGGTTTGGAAATGTTGGTGTGCGGGCTCACCCACTTTTTAAGCAGGTCGCATTCGATGTATTTGGGATCGATGTGGATATAAGTTCTGGATGCTTTGCGGGATATCCATTTTTCCATGTGCCTGTCGCGCTTTTGCTCCAGCGCGGCTGCCTGAATACGGGCATAGTCCTGGTTCAGGTTAGCTACATGAGGCTCAGTACGGCTGATAAGTCGCACAAACCTCATGCCTTTTTCACCAGCCTGATTCACAAAGTCAAATGGATAGCTGTATTCTCCCACCTGCAAGGTATCGATGGCAAAATAGATATCCGGACTGATATCGCCCAGCTCGAAATAGGCATCACCGGTAGCCGGATTAATTACCCGACCTGCATTGTGCTTGCTTTGCTCATTGTCGTCACTGAACAAAAATACAGCTCGTTCAAAGGTCATATCACCATTGATGATCAGATGTCGAATGCTGTCCAGTTTTTGGTAAGTCAGCGCTTCATCGGCTTCCGTTATTTCGGGTTTGATGAGAATATGCCGGCTGTCAATTATGTTTCCGCGCCTTTCATTGAGCTGGATGATGTGAAACCCGAAAGGGGACTCAAACACTCTGCTGATTTCCCCTGATGACAAACGGAAGGCCACCGCTTCAAACTCGGGAACAAACACTCCCCGCTTAACAGCTCCCAGTGATCCGCCCTGCCTTGCCGATCCGCGGTCCTGTGAATAGCGCTGTGCCAGGGTTGCAAAAGATTCACCGTCTTCCACTATGCGCCGGCGTATATCTTCCAGTTGCTCGCGGGCAGCATCTTTGGCTGCTTCGCTGGGCTCGGGATAGATCACAATTTCACCGACCTGCACTTCAGCTCCAAAATAAGGCAGGCTGTCTCTGGGTATGTCGGCAAAAAACTGTTTCACTTCCCTGGGGGAAATTCTCACCTCCTGCATGATCTCCATTTGCATTCTCTGGGCCAGCAACTGATCTTTCAGGGCCGTCCTCTGCTCTTCACGTACTTGTTCCATGGTTTTGCCATAGTATTGGCGAAACATCTCGGGATCATTGTTCATATAGCGCATAATTTGCTCAAATCTTGCGTCGAGCTGTGCACTCACCTCCTCATCACCAACAACTATACTGTCCACATCGGCCTGATGTATCAGTAACTTTTGAGTCAGCAACTGATCGATGATAAGACAGCGGATATTGGGAGGTAGGGACCGGGTGCTCTGGCTGCGGAGATAATTGTATTGCTCCTCAATTTCAGAGGCCAGAATTATTCTGCTGCCCACAGTAGCGGCTATCTGGTCAATCAGCATAGGTTGCTGGGCACTGCCTGAGGCCATCCAAAAAAATAATGCGCAAACTGTTGCTGAAAGGTATTTCATTGATTGTAAAATTTAATATGGTTGCCGCTTAAAGCCTCTATATATAACTTCTCGTGCAGGGCATTCAGTATTTCACGGCGTCGCTCTTTGAGTATCCGTGCCGAAAGCCGGTCACTGATATGTTCCGGTGGTGCAGGTTCCCCTGCAGAAACCAGATCAAATATCACCAG
This sequence comes from Saprospiraceae bacterium, assembly GCA_050485785.1. Classification (GTDB taxonomy): domain Bacteria; phylum Bacteroidota; class Bacteroidia; order Chitinophagales; family Saprospiraceae; genus JBJHCA01. Next base: position 2,073 of record JBJHCA010000111.1, read on the forward strand.
CCCTGCAATCTCAGCCCCTGAATCAACAATCAGGATGTCTGAATCCGTTGCAAAACGTCTGACAGGCTCAAAGGGTTTACCCAGCCATGCCTCAACTTCAGCCCGTGTTTTCCATTCATCCTCAAAAAATGCATAGTCACACCGGTAACGCTGCAATGTGTAAAAAATCTCTTCAGGCTCAGATGCCGTATCGGTTAGCCAGGCTTTTAAGGAGTCTGTATGCAGATCATCTGCCGGACAAAAAATGATCCGTCCTCGATACACGGCTTGCGAAAGAATGAAATCGGTAAAATGGGCCCGGTAAGCTGTTTGCAGATCATCGTTGCTGATCACGGTGTCGAGATGCCGGGCCAGGTATTCTTCTTCAAGCCTGTGGATGAGCAGTGATTCGCGGTATTCACGCACCATTTTGTCAATGGCTCCGGGGTCTGAGATCGTGTTTTCTGCTGCCCTGATTTTCAGACGTGTGCGAACCCAGGTATCAATGTATGCCTCCACAAAAAAAATGCTGTCTCCGTGGCTTAATCCTCCCAATTCCAGCTGCGCTAAATCAGCCTCATACAGCATTTCGCGGTACACCTCGGCTATCACACGCCCCCTGTCTTCAGGCAAGGGGTCACCACAACATACTGCCATCAGCACAATCAACATGAACCACATTATCAGTGGTGACAAAGGCCCGAACTTCATGTTATTGGATCAGGCTGTCAAAAATCTCCCCGTTCACAGTAATGCTGTAATTCTCGTGAAGTGATTTCACCCAGGCTTTTTCCAGTGAATCCTGAAAGTCAGCCATAACGTAGCCTCGCGCTTCATCCAGCGTTCTGAGTCCGGCCGGTCTCAGTTCCTCTATCCTGAAAAACTGCTGGCGGTTGTTCTCTATGTGCAGGGCTGATAAATAACCTTCTTCCCACTGAACTTCCGGGTAAAAGTCAAAACGCGATTTTTCCAGTGTGCGAACTATGGGTGTTACCAGCTCAACATCTTTATTGAACTGGGTTAACAGATCTTCATCGCTCAGTCGCTCTGCGGCATCCCTTATTTCAGCCGCAAATTCAGGATTGGCAGTATTCACCCTGAAGAGCCTGATCACTGCTCTCTCTTCCCAGATGTACCGGTCGCGATGAGCGGCGAAAAATGCTTCCAATCCGGATGTGTCCTGCATTCCGGGTTCCCAAACCTCTCTCCGGGTTGCCTCAAACAGCAAAATCCCTTCGCGGTACTCCCGCATCAGACTTTTGAACTCGGGAAATTTATTCTCTAAATTATCTTCCTCCCAAGCCAGCAGCAGACTTTGTTCATACGTATTGTACATCTGATAAACCAGTTCAGCAGGTGAGGTATTTCTGCTTCGCCGCATTCTGGTGGCAGATTGTTCCTTCAGATAATCAGTAAAATGATCCAGGGTGTAGGCCTTATTGCCCAGTGTTATCCAGGGCAGCCCGCTTAGTTTTTCACCGGGTTCCCATGACCGCTCAAAGAAAGAAGCATCCAGGCTTTGAACCAGCGCTTCGAAAGTTTGACGGTTCTTAGTGAAATCTGAATCTTCCTTGATCTGTTTCAGCAGTGCTTGCTGGGCAATCTGAAATCGTTCGTCCCGCTTGATGCGGTTCAGTACCTGCTGGTAATCACGCTCTTTGTTTGGGATTCCCAAATCGTGGAGCAGGGAAACGATGTGATACCCGGTACGACTCCTGAACGGATGGGTAAAGTCTCCCGGTTGGCTAAGTGAAAAGGCCTGTGCTTCAAAGATACTGTCAAACTGATTCACGGTAATCTTACCCAGAAATCCGCCACGGGCAGCAGTCTCGCGATCATCAGAAAAATCGCGGGCTACAAGGTCAAATGATGTTCCTTGTTCAAGCAGGGTGTACGCTTCCATGGCACGTGCCCGAGCCGTTTCAGATCCGGCTTCATCATTTTCCCTGATCCGGATAAAAATATGGGCTATTTCCCGCTCTCCCCAGGCCGGTCGCTTGTTGTTGACCTTTACAATGTGGTATCCCATATACGTACGCACCGGAGCAGAATAGCTCCCAACGGGGGTATTGTAAGCCGCAGTTTCCAGGTTGTAAATGCCCGGATAAAGCATGGCAGTGATGTAACCGATTCTTCCGCCATACTGAGCAGTACCCGCATCGTCGGAATGCTTGATGGCCGCTTCCGCAAAGCTGCTATATTGATCCAGTTGGGCATAAATTTCATGTATCTTCTCATAAGCTTCCATGGTGTCGCCCACAGCATGCCCCTCAGGAAGGGAAATGAAAATATGGCTGATATCCACATCGTACCGGAACCTTTCAAAGGCCTCATCAACCATGCTCTCGGCCACGGCTTTATCCATCAGGTAAGCTCCGGCCAGCTGACGCCGGTACGATTCCAGTTCATTCACCAGTCCCGGCAAGGTGTCTAGCCCCAGCTCATAAGCCCTGTTCACCTTGAGTTTAAAATTGATATACAGCTCCAGATATTCACGTAACGAGGCTTCTGAATAATCGGCCTGGCCGGTACTTGTTTTTTCGTAAATATACCTGAACTCGTCAACCGTTACCTCCTGGCTGCCCGCTTTAAACAAAATGTTATCCCCAGAAACCTGAGCACTCAGCTTTACCGGTAAACATGCCGCCAAAAGAAACAGAACAGCTGAACTGCCCGTGCGTAGAAAGGTCATATCTTCAGATTTGAGTAAAATGAACGCAAAATTAGTAAAATGAGCGTGGAATAAGGCCTGTATTTTGCGGAATCAATGGAATAGACCATTCCGGCTTTGGTTGACCAGTATTTTCGATACCATAAAGCTTTGGTTAACGCGGGGTTTTATTTTTTATAGCTCTTTGTGCTGCGTTTTGCCCGGAATTAATCGGTTGCCGCAAGTAAAGTTTCCGTTTGCGGACAGTAGCTATGTTGACATTGTAAAACTTCATGAAAAATCAGCCGGTGAGCTTTATGCTTTTCAGGTCGATCACCGGCAAAGCGCCTTCACCGTTCTGCATAATTTTGTTCTGCTGGTTGATGGATTCTTTATGGATCGCCTGCAGAAGTTCGTGGGTAAACTCGAGACCAAGCTGACCCTGCCCGGCCCATTCGGTGCGGCTGTTAAATACCTGAATCCAGCGCTCCAGCTGAAAGATCTTGATGTTGTTTTCCTTTTTGTACAGTCCTATTTCCCGGGCAATGTCCATCCGCCTGGCCAGCAATTCAATTATCTCGGCGTCCAGATGATCAATAGATTCGCGAAGGGCTTCAAGGGAAGAAAAAACTTCAGGATCTTCAATTTGCTCACTCCTGATTTTCAGTTTGCTCATCATGTTCAGCATCTCATCCGGGGTTACCTGCTGGGCACGGTCGCTGAGCGCGAGTTCCGGCTGGTGGTGTACTTCCACCATTAAGCCGTGATAGTTGAGATCTAGAGCATGCTGGGATACCCGCTGAAGCCAGCTTTTGTTCCCGGTAATATGACTGGGATCGCAAATTAAAGGCAAATCCGGCATTCGCCTTTTGAGTTCAATGGGAATCTCCCATCTGGGCATGTTCCTGTACGGGTGTGACCGGGCCAGTGAAAACCCGCGATGGATTGCACCTACTTTGTTGTTGCCGGTTTTGAGTAACCGCTCAATAGCCCCTATCCATAACTCAATGTCGGGATTCACCGGGTTTTTTACCATTACGGGGATGTCAACTCCCTGTAATGCCTCCGCAATTTCTTGCACCATGAATGGGTTTACTGATGTTCGGGCTCCTATCCACAACACATCAATCCGGTTTTTCAATGCCAGTTCAACATGTTCCGGATTGGCCACTTCTATGCAAAACGGCGTGTCTATTTGCTGCTTTACAGACCTGATCCATTCAAAAGCAGGGGCACCTACGCCTTCAAAATGACCGGGGCGCGTTCTGGGTTTCCATACGCCTGCCCTGAACATGTGTATGCCTTTCTTTTCAAGACCAATACAGGTTTTTAAAAGCTGTTCTTCGCTTTCAGCACTGCACGGGCCGGCTATAATCAGCGGCTGGCCAGGGTTAAAGCTAGGGTGCCAGGTTTGAATGGAGGCTATCTGCATAATGCTTTCAAATAATTTTGAAACATTTGAATATGGTATATAACCGGATTCCGCAAGTTTGGTTGAATCCGGCAGTTTGCCCTGCTGTGCGCAACACAAGTGGCAGCCATAGTGTTTGCAAAGGTACAATTTCCAAAATTATACGTAGGTTTGATCAATGGAAGCACTGAAGAGTAAAGCCGAAAAAGCCACTCCGCAAAGCCTTAAAGCCGGATACCCGGTTATGGAACATTTTTACACCATTCAGGGTGAAGGATTTTTCCAGGGACATGCCGCTTATTTTATCAGGCTTGGCGGATGTGATGTCGGTTGTTCGTGGTGCGATGTCAAAGAGTCATGGCCCATGGATGTCCACCCTGTGATGTCGGTGGAGCAGATAGTACAGGCTGTGGTTTCCACACCGGCAAAGATAGCGGTGATCACCGGCGGGGAACCGCTTATGCACCATTGCGGGCAACTCACATCAGCGCTTCAGCTTCATGGGATCAAAACGCATATAGAAACTTCGGGAGCATGGCCTTTGTCCGGTAGCTGGAACTGGGTGTGCCTTTCACCAAAGAAATTTAAACCTTCATTGCCTGAAGTCATTCAGGTTGCCGATGAGCTTAAAATTATTGTCGTCAATCGCGACGATTTTCGCTGGGCTGAACAGTATGCAGCGCAAGTGCCTGCGGCTTGCCAGTTATACTTGCAGCCGGAATGGAGCCGCCGGGAGAAAGTAATGCCGATGATGACCGAATATGTAAAACACCACCCAAAATGGGCAATATCGCTGCAAATACACAAGTACATGAATATTCCATGATCAGTTCCCATGCATTGATAAATCCGGCCGGGGGGACATTGATCCCCATTGTATTGATGGCTTTGTTGTGGCTTCTGCCTTTAGAGTACGGATGGTCTCAGGGCAGCGATGTACTTTACCGCAAAGACGCCCCGGATCGGCTTAACCGTCAGTATATAGATGCCTATTCCATGTACATCAACCGCTCATTTCAACAGGCATTGCGCGAATGTGACCGGATGATCAGGCGGAACAGCAATTTTATTGACGCCTACCTGCTGCGTGGCGATATTTACCTCCAGACGGGAAATCACCACGATGCAGCCAGGGATTTTGAAAAGGCCGTTCAACTTGATCCGGACTACAAACCGGGTGTGCTTTTTACCCTGGGTAAAATTCGCTTCCAGCAGCAGATGTACGCCGATGCTTACCGGTACCTGGAAGCATTTCTCAGCTATGAGAACTATTCCGATAAGTTGAGGGATGAAGCGGAAATGTTGATGATTAACAGTTTGTTCATTCCTGAAGCGCTTAAAAACTCTGTTCCTTTTGACCCTGTGGATCTCGGCCCCGGTGTCAATACCCACATGCCGGAATATCTGCCCAGCATCACCATAGATGGCCAGACGCTCATTTTTACGCGACGTCTGCCCGACAGAGAAGATTTTTATGTGAGTCATCTTCAGGACGGTGAATGGCAGCATGCTTACAATCTGGGTCCGCCGGTGAATACGCTCAACAACGAAGGAGCCCAGAGTATTTCGGCAGACGGCAAAACCCTGGTTTACACGGTTTGTAACCGTCCCGAAGGCTATGGCAGTTGTGATCTGATGATCTCCTATTTGCGGAATGGCCGCTGGACCGAACCGGAATTTCTTCCGCCACCCATCAATACCCGGTACTGGGAATCTCAGCCATCACTCTCAGCGGCTGGTAATACTTTGTATTTTACCAGCAATAGACCCGGTACCATTGGAGGCAAGGACATTTGGGTCAGTCATAAACAAGTGGACGGAAACTGGAGTGAACCGGAAAACCTGGGCGATGTGATCAACACGAGATTTGATGAGCAGTCTCCGTTTATTCATCCCGACGGGGAAACACTTTACTTCGCATCTACGGGTCATCCCGGTATGGGAAATGAAGATATTTACATGACCAGATTAAATGCTGACGGTATGTGGTCAGAACCCGTTAATCTCGGATATCCCATCAATACCAGCGGCAGAGAAAATTCGCTGATCGTGTCAGCAGACGGAGAAACGGCCTACTTTGCCACCAACCGGCATTCGCGAAATCCCAATAACCTGAATATTTACAAGTTCGCATTGCCGGAGGAGGTTCGCCCCAGCCCCGTAACCTGGGTGGAAGGCCGGGTAACCAACCAGCAGGGAGAAAAAATTGAAGCATCCATTGTGCTGTATCGCATCGACCGACCTGATCGCACGGAGATAATCACGGCTTTTGAAGGGGAGTACCTT
>JBJHCA010000112.1:0-8286 GCA_050485785.1 Saprospiraceae bacterium
ACTGATTCCGGCAGGCGTCGAAAGGTTAGGGTCATTAATCACCTGTCCACCCTGATGCAGGATCACCAGACTGTCGCCGGGATACAAAAAGCCGGCATGGGTACTCATGGTTCCGGGAACCAATGATTGGGTACTGGTGCCGGCATTATTGAGACAGGTATTTCTGTCACTCACCGTTTCTTTGGCTGGTTCATACGGCACAAAAATGGCTTCCTGTGCATAAGTTAACGAGCTCATTATCAGCATAAAAAGAGCCAGGATGCCGGCTGCCGGATACAACGAAATTCGATTCATAAAGTACTACTACTTCGCTTGATATTCAATTTGAGGCGGCTAAAATAGGTATTTTATTCAGATAGTGCATAGCTGATCAATCTAAGTTTAGGCCTTTAACAACATATTGCATAAAACGGTCGTGAAGGCGACATATTTCGCATTAAACCCATTGTCCGCAAATCATGGTGCGGTGTATTCTGTTCCCTGTGTACTTATACGGTATCCAGGCTGCGGAGGGCATATGATCTGTAATGATCAGGTTAGCGAGTTTGCCCGGGGTAAGCGATCCGGCCAGGTTGCTCCATTCCAGCGCTGCGGCACCGTTGATGGTGACTGCATTGAAAGCTTCTTCCGGCAGGAGTTTCATTTTTATACAAGCCATGCTGATCACAAAGTTCATATCGCCGGAAGGCGTTGACCCGGGGTTGTAATCACTGGCCAGCACCAGCGGTAAGCCTGCATCAATCATTTTGCGGCCCGGAGCGTAATGTATTCCCAGAAAAAAGGAAGTGCCGGGCAAGGCCACCGGAAATGTACTGCTGTTTTTCAGGCATTCGATCTCTGCATCACTCATACATTCCAGGTGATCAACGGAAAGGGCATTCATTTTAACCCCGGCCTGAACACCACCGGTGATTCCCAGCTCATTGGCGTGAATTTTTCCCCGCAAACCATACCTGAGTCCTGCTTCGAGTATCTCTTCCGTTTCTTCGGGCGTAAAGAATCCCCTGTCACAGAACACATCAATGTAATCGGCCAGGGCCTCGCCGGCAATTTCCGGCAGCATGTCTTCCTTCAAAATGCGGATATACTCCCGCCTGTTTCCGGCATACTCTGCCGGTACGGCATGTGCGCCTAGAAAAGTTGCCCTGATGGGTATGTTGTGGTTCTCTTTCAATCTGCGAATGACACGAAGCATTTTCATTTCAGCATCTTTGCTCAGGCCATAACCGCTTTTGATCTCAATCATCCCGGTTCCTCTGTTCATCACTTCATGCAGCCTTTGTTCTGCGGATTCGTACAGGGCCTGTTCATCGGTGTCCCTCAGCCTTGCAGCTGAATTGAGAATGCCTCCGCCTTGCCGGGCAATTTCTTCATAGCTCACACCCTGTGTGCGTTTTACAAACTCATCTTCGCGCCAGGCAGCAAACACAATGTGCGTATGGGAGTCGCACCAGGCCGGGAATACAAACCTGCCTTTAGCCGAATATTCCTCGTCGGCATGCTCGGGACAGTGTTCCATACTTCCGAGTGCTTCAATAGTCTGTCCTTTGATTAAAATCCACCCGTTGCTGAAGGACGGATACTGAGCCATTTCGCTGCCGGCTACCACATTGACATGCGGCGGATAAACTCCAAATACCGTTTCAATATCTTTGATCAGGATGGTTTTTTCGTGCTGCATATTCAGTTAATTTTTCGGATAAAGCCCTCGATGCCCATGGCATTCAGCTTTTGTCTTTCTGCTGTCGCCTCTTCTCGCGTTGGGTACAGCCCCAGTAAAACTTTGTAGCGAATGCCGCCGTCATCGCGCACTATTTCCGTAATCACTTCCGTGTCCAGTATTCCGGAAACCCGCTCGGTATAATAAAGCAGTTCGGCATAAGTGCCAAAGTTGGCCACCTGTATAGTAAACCCCGAAGCTATGATTCGCTCCGTGACAACACGGTAAAACCCCGGTGCAACTGCTGAATGATCACCTACTTCCACAGGTTCAGTAATATTCGGTATAATTTCGTTCACTTTTTCTTCGCGTGGTGTTGTGGATGACAGTTTGTGGCCGTCGCTCCACTCCGGATCAGAAGTTTCTCCAATTTCCCCGGATGTGGCTCCTGGAGTTTCTGACAGTTTTTCAAGAATGAAAATTTCGCCCCAATGTTCACTGAGCAGCGGACTGATCAATGTGCTGTCTTGTTGCAGCCATAGGCCGGGCGTTTCACTTACCTCGTACCTGTCAGCCCAGATACGGCCATCGAAATCATTGACAAATACAACTGCCCAGGTAAAGTGCCCGGCCCAATATTCGGAATGGCGATCCAGTAGTTGCCAAACCCAGCTGCAGTCCTCTTCTTCCCGGTCACAAAACAATATCACCAGTGGTTTGGCTTTCGGATCTGCTGCCTGCATGGCCCGGGTGGGGTTGGCATAAAAATAAGCGGGAATTTCCTGGCTTTGGGCCGTTGAGTTAAATCCGGGGTAAAAGCCCACAAAAAGTGATCCCAAAAAAACAAGCACAGCATGCAAAACCCTGTTCTCCGCCACAAAAGGCCATCCTGTATTTGACTTGCAGGTCATCATGGCCTGATGAGGTCTTCATTGATGAGCATTTCAGGATGAACAATACCGAGTAACTGAAGGGTGTCGCCGGTGATTGCGCCTACCGGTAATCCGTTCTCCCACTGGAATGTAGCCAGTGCCTGCAATGTTCTGGGGCCAAGTTTACCGTCGGCCGTTCCGCATGAATAGCCCAGCTTGTTGAGTTGTGTCTGAATTGCTGCAATGACCTCACTGTTGAGCAGTTCAGGACAAATGGCTTCCACCTCGTGCCATGCCAGCTGAAAAGTGTCTTTCAAAACCATCCGTTCAATGGTTTCGTACTCTGCCGGCCGTGTTAAGATTGTGATGGTTGCCGGGCTCATCAGCTGTTCGTAATTAAATTCAAGCAGCGATGCCGCTATCCATTGAGTATCCACAGAGGCAGGCTGCAGCTGGATGTGGTAGTTTGCTTCCACAATGTTTTTATCAGCGGTACCGGTCTTTTCTCCATACCAGGGTCTGACTGCGTTGCCACCGTTTAACCAAAGGGTGTCGGCGGAAATACGCTCCACTTCGCAGACCGGAAAAGCCGAGATCTGCCTGTAATCATAAAGCTGAATTCTGGCAGGCACATAAACCTGGTCAATACATCCGCTGCCGGGGATGCCAGAATCATCACAGGAGGCCTGCACCATGGCCAGAATTTCATCGTATACCGGAGCGGTGTACTGAATAGCCGGTATTCCAGGTGCCATATATTGACCTTCAGGGTTTTCGAGCACTAAAAAAGGCAGGGGAGGGAGCACTTCAACGGTCAGGGGAACAGCATTCACCGGTGCATTGCGGATATCAATGCGAATGTAGGGATCGGCAATCTGCACTTCTTTTTCAATAATCCGGGTGGCTGAGGGCTTGCATTGATACCGCAAATAAGAAGGCCGGGTAACAAATGGCACCTTAATGGCTGGTTGCAACAATGTATCCGTAAATACTTCCAGTGTTAAATTTTCAGTGACCCAAAGCGGTTCAGATGGAGTAAGCACCGGAATGCTGTCGCCAGATGGCACAGAAGTAATGCGGGTTTCCCAAAGATTGGGGCTTAACTCAAAACTCACCACTTCGGAGTGAATCATGATTACTTCGGAAATAGTATCGAGGCTTTCGGGAAGGATGGCAGACAGTGTGCAATGCTGCGCTTTGAGGATGAGCGGTAAGCAGAAAATGAATGCGGGCAGGGAAAAGCGCAGCAATACCGGCATGGTTAAATTTTAGGAAAGCAAAGATAAAAACGTTTTGCAAGATTTACGGGCGGGGCTGATTCCGTGAGGGATGAAAAGGGGATCACTTCACCATTCTTGAGCAATATTTTAATTTCATTCACTTTGGAATTATAGGATTGATTGGATTCTGAGCCCCGGAAAAGCAGCCACTCCAGTGGATATTTTTCCTTTGGAAAAAACCCTGATAACTGTCGGCTTACGGCGTCTACCAGGGAGTTCTCAAATGGTTGCGGTTGCATGATGATCCTGAAAAGCTTTCTGTGAATTATTCCAGATGCCAGCATATTGAGTACGGGATCCGGATTATTGACCCAGAGCTTGACGGCGTATAATATATCTACATCATCCAGTTCTGTAAATCGCTGCAACCATCTATCCCGGTTGTTTTCAAAGTCTTCCGAAGAAGGCGCTTCGTGTAGAAACCACCGCAATGTACCGGAGCATTCTGGCGGCTTACCGTGCTGAACGAGATATCTTGCCCTGGCAAGAATGTGTTTCAGCATTACCTCGGCACACAGGGATGTTTTGTGCAGATACACCTGCCAGTACATCAGCCGGCGGGCCATCAGAAATTTCTCGATGGAGTAAATTCCTTTTTCTTCCACCACCAGATTGTTATCGACCACATTGAGCATTTTAATCAGCCGGTGGTAACCAATAACCCCTTCACTGACTCCTGTAAAATAACTGTCGCGGTTCAGGTAGTCCATGCGGTCAACATCCAGTTGACTGCTGACCAATTCATGCAGAAAAGTCTTGGAATAGGTTCCACGGAATATGGCAGCAGCCAGTTCAAGCTCGCCGTTCAGCTCTGCATTGAGTTGCTCAATAATCCAGTCCGACAGATTTTCATGATGAACGGGTAAGAGGGTTTGCTCAAGGGTATGGGAAAAAGGTCCATGACCAATATCGTGCAACAGTACGGCAGCCGCAGTGGCCACCGCTTCTTCTGTAGTGATCTCCACACCTTTGTTGCGAAGAGTTTGGATGGCGGAAATACTGAGATAGCAGGCTCCCAGGGCATGGTGAAATCTTGTATGCAGTGCACCAGGATACACCATATCGGAAAGCCCCAACTGCCTGATTCTTCTAAGCCGCTGAAAGTAAGGATGTTCGATGATATTGTAGAGAAGTCCGTGTGGAATCTGAAAGAATCCGTAAACCGGATCGTTGATTAATTTCTTTTTAGTGTTATAATCATCCATTACAATTGGTCGTTGGAGAAGTGCTGACAAAGATGGGTAATTCCCATCGTAGTGGAAACATTCAATCATGAAAATAAGAACTTAACTACTGCATGGATAAAATAAAAGTACTTTGGGCAGACGACGAGATCGATTTGCTCAAGCCCCAGATCATGTTCCTTGAAAATAAAGGATACGAGGTGATTACAGTTTCCAATGGACATGATGCCCTGGAAGAGTGCGAATCATACAATGACATTGAGGTGGTTTTTCTGGATGAGAGCATGCCTGGTTTATCCGGGCTCGATACCCTGGTCAAGATCAAACAGATCAATCCTCACATGCCGGTAGTGATGATCACCAAAAACGAAGCTGAAACAGTGATGGAAGAAGCCATTGGTGCAGAAATTTCCGATTATCTGATCAAGCCGGTCAATCCCAATCAGATTCTGTTGACACTTAAAAAACTGATTGACAACAAGCGACTGGTGAGGGAGCGAACCAGCATGGATTATCAGCAGGAATTCAGGAAGCTTTTTATGGAGATCAACAGCGGGCTTGACCACGAGCAGTGGGTAGACGTGTATAAAAAGATTATCCACTGGGAGCTTCGCCTTGATGCCAGCCAGACTGCGCAGATGACCGATATCTTAAGCATGCAGAAAGGTGAGGCCAATACGGAGTTCTCCAAGTTCGTGTCAAAAAATTACCTCAACTGGATGGGTGGCGAAAAAGATGCACCCATCTTGTCTCATCAGGTGATGCGCAAGTTTGTATTTCCCGAACTCAGGGATGATATACCCACCGTGATGCTGATGCTTGACAATTTGCGCTATGATCAGTGGAAGGTGATTGAGCCCATATTGAATGAGTACTTCCGCCTTGAATTTGAAGATTCGTTTTACTCCATACTGCCTACATCAACGCAATACAGTCGGAACGCCATTTTTTCGGGGCTAACTCCTTCGGATATTCAGGCTTATTACCCTGACATGTGGAAGAACGACAATGACGAAGGCGGTAAGAACCTGTTTGAAAAAGAGTTGCTGGGAGAGCAGATTCGCCGGATGTTTAGAAAAGAGATCCGGTTTGATTACCTGAAAGTGACCAACATTTCTTCTGCCAAACAGTTGCAGGATAACTTGCTGGATCAGCTGCACAACAACCTTTACGTGGTGGTGTACAACTTTATCGATATGATGTCGCATGCCCGTACTGAAATGGAGGTTCTCAAAGAGCTGGCAGGCGATGAAACTGCCTACCGCTCGCTGACCAGGTCGTGGTTCCTCAACTCACCTTTGTGGAAAGCACTGCAAAGCCTGAGTGAGCGCGATATTCAACTGATTGTTACCACCGACCACGGCACTATCAGGGTCCGGCAACCGGTTAAGGTGATTGGTGACAGGGAAACCACCACTAATTTGCGGTACAAAGTAGGCAAGAACCTGAATTACGACAAGAAAGAGGTGTTTGAGATCAGGGATCCGAAAAAAGCTGGGCTGCCGGCTCCCAATGTGAGCTCAGCCTATATTTTTGCCAAGGAAGATGCTTATTTCCTGTATCCGAACAATTACAATTATTATAACAGCTACTATTTTAACACCTTTCAGCACGGAGGCATATCGCTGGAGGAAATGATTTGCCCCATTGTGAAACTCGTTAGTAAGTAGCCAGTTAATTGAGTATGATAACAGGTGTAGTATACAATTTAGCCTTTTGGCCGGTCATGATAGCCATGATGGTCATGTGGCAGGGCAGGGGACCTGTTTCTCATTTTTCGTTTGACACCTGCGAACCCATTGATCTTCGCAATGGCGGCAATATTGCCAAAGACCAGGGTTCACCGGCGTGTCAGTGTGGTGTTGCTGACTTTGCACCCGTATATGACGGACGGTATCAGTCAACCCGTATTTCAGGTCCGGTAAACCGGTATTTCAGCACTACGGATTTAACAGTGAGTTTTTATTTTAAGCCACTGGGGCAGGCACCTCTCAGACAAACGCTGCTGTCAAAGCGCGAGGCATGTTCACCTGGGAATGCCTTCGAGGTAGTTTATCACCCGGGCAGGCCGGGCCAGGTTGAAGTGATCTTCAGCCAGAATGAAAGCATTGCTTTTCAGCAAATGGTGGTACAGCTTGAACCGGACACCGACTGGCAACACGTGGCCGTAACCCGGCAGGGTCATTGGGCTGAGCTTTACATCAACGGTCAGCAAAGGAAGCGGGTAATACGCTGTGCCGGAGTAGACATCACCAACAAGGCTGATCTGACCATAGCCACGGGCCCATGTGACTACTCCAGCTATCAGATGCCGTTCAATGGCGTGATCGATGAGCTTGCCGTATTTAATTATGCACTCAGCCCGGTAGAAATGAATACGTGGTATCAGATCAATCCCGTAGAACGAGCCGAAACAGACTGTATGGCATTCTTTTCACCCGATAAGCCCTGAATCCATTAATTTTGCCGGCTGAAATCCACCAGTTACTAAAACAAGTATGTTGATAACCATGAGGCAAGTTCTGCTTTACACCACTTCGGGCTACGGGAGCCGGTCTTTCAGGACCATTGGCACTGTCATGGGGACAGGTATCTCGATGATGATATGGATGTGGATTAATGTGACCGGCTTATCAGCACAAACTACCCAGGGTCTTGCCTTTTATGTGGATTTCAACGATTGTCAAGTAGTGGATGTCAGCGGCAATAACAGTGTGGCTGAGGTTTTTGGTATGCCTCAATGCATCTGCGGTGTGGAAGGGGATGCGCTGCTTTTGGACGGCGAAGATGATTTCATCCGCTTTTCAGGCTTTGTGAATAATATTTTTCAGACCAACAATTTCACCTTGTCCATGTATATTAAGCCTTACCCTTCAGACGGTGTAAGGACCATACTTTCCAAAAGAGATACCTGTCTCACCATCAATTCCTATGAAGTAAGGCATACTTCGGCTATCAACTATATTGAGAATATTTTCCTTGAAAGCCAGAGTAAGCGCGGCGATGTGAATGCCAACCTGACAGACGGGTGCTGGTATCACTACGTATGGGTCAGGCAGGACAGCAGGACCTATTTTTACATCAATGGTCAGCTTCAGGGGCAAAACCTTACGGCAACTCCGGTTAATCTTACCAATCAGGGTGAGTTTTCGATTGCCGACGGACCATGTGTTGGTATTCAAACCCAGCGTTTCCGGGGAGCTATTGATGAGTTGCGCATTTATAACCGGCCGCTTGACTTTGCTGAAGTCCGCCAGTTATACCTCAATCCTGACCGCAATGTGAATTCA
>JBJHCA010000113.1:0-8207 GCA_050485785.1 Saprospiraceae bacterium
AGACAGATCTGGCAGTCACTTAATTTAGCCCCGCCCTTGGGCATGGGAGAATAACCCGACTTGTGGTTTACGGCACCCGATAACTGCCCGTTAAGGGCTGCCTGCTGCAACTGACTGAACTGCTGAAAATTCAATCCCGGAGGAGCAGGGCTTCCCTGATGACATCCCATGCAATGGTTTTGCAATACCGGGGCAATATCGGCACTATATGACATATTTTCCGTATCGCATTGTCCGGCATTCTCGTCACACTCGTTATTCAGCGCCCCCTGCAATATCCAAAGGTAAATAGTCTGGATCTGCTCCGGTGTCAGCGGCGGATTGGGATAAAGCGGCATTCTGTCCTCAATATCATCATCCACCAGCACCTCGTACAAATCGCTGTTGCCGGGTTTGCCAGGTCGCACATCGGCTGTGTTCATCACGCTGTTGTAATCAGTCAGTATCACCCCGTCCTGGGCACTGGCAGCATCATGGCAACCGCTGAAAGCACAGTTCGATACCAAAATGGGCAACACGTCATTCACAAAATACACCACTCCCGGCTCACATGGATTCTCCACCGGGTCGGGATCATTGGGATCATTGGGGTCGTTGGGATCGGGATTAACCGGAATCAACGGATCGTGTTTGCATCCGGCATAAAATAGGCCGATAAGGAAGATAAACAGTATGATGTTTGTATTTCTCATGTTATGCTGATTCAACACATCAACGCTCAAAGTAATTCAATATCTTTTTCATCTTGTGAAGTTTAGTGCTGAGTGGGAAAATTTCCTGCCCAACAGGAACAAGTCTATCGGGTAATCATCAAACTGCCCGCTGTTGAATGGCCACTGGCATCAATTACCTGTACCGTGTACAACCCGGCTGGAAAGTGGCTGACATCAATGCTACCGGGTATTTCTTCCCCTGTCCGGACGTAAACGAGCTTCCCGGCAGCATCATAGATCCGCAATGATTGAAAAGGTGTCGGGCTGCTGAAGTACACATTTTGGGTGGCGGGATTAGGACTCATTGCCCAGGCAGGCACTGCACTTTGGCTGGTTGCGGTACTCATCACATACCGGTAAACTTCACCGTTCTCATTGCCGCAAAAAACACTACCCGGGCCGCCTCCGCCTATCCGCTGAAACTGATGGGGAATGGCCGTACTCTGATCCACCCAGTTGTCACCGCCTTGTGTGGTCATCAATATGGTGCCAACAAATCCTACAACCCAACCTGTTCCGGCATCAGTAAAATACACACCCCGCAGGTTGTTAGGTGTGGGTACCGGTACAGGTGAAAACGACAAACCGCCATCCGTCGACCTGAGCAGTACTCCTCCGTCTCCGGCAATGTAGATGATGTTGGCATCCACAAAGTGAACCTGTCCAAGGTCCTGAGTAGTACCTGACGGCACCGGAGTCCATGTAAGCCCGGCATCGGTACTTCGCCTGATGGCACCACCTTCACCGCTCATTATTCCGGTATTGCCTTTAAAGTTGACATGCTTAAAATCGGTGCTGCCAAATCCCTGAAGTGCATTCCAGTTTGTTCCGCCATCCGTGGTTCTGAGCACCAGGCCTTTTCGGCCGACGCTTACTCCGGTTTCCGGAGTGGCAAAGGCCACATCCTCCAACCTTTCAGGGAAGCCGGTTTGAATAATCCACTGCATGCCGCCATCAAAAGTTTTGCCGATAAATGCTTCCAGATCATCATGCCGCCCCGCCACGATAAGGGTGTTTTCATCAATGGCATGCATGCCTCTGATGCGCACGTTCTGATCGGGCAGGGTGTACATACTCCATGTATCGCCACCATCAGTAGTCGCTGCCAGTTGATGTTTACCCCCAATCCATCCGTGTGTACTGTTGAGAAAGTGAATGGCTTGCGGTTCGGGAAAGCTGAACTGATCCTGCAGCTCCCAGCCTTGTGCCTTAATATTCAGGGTTGCAACACAGCATAAACAAACCCACATAATGCTAAGCTTTTCCATGTGCTCTTTTTTGATGACACCACAAAAATGTGAACTGCAAGTTTTTACGCCAAACTATCTGCCCGCTTTGATGACCAGTGGGAATATTTGGAAACCCAACAGGCAGAAACTACTTTTTTCACTCACCCTTCAGCCAGCGTTTAAAACCGGGGGAACGCTCTGTACTGGAGAAAACCTCCATGGGGGCGGGAGGCTCCAGCTCAAGCCTGATGCGTGATTTGGTGGCTGGTTCCATCTTGCTGATAGCACGAAGACTTACTATGCATTGCCTGTTGACCCGGTAAAACATCCGGTGAGGTAAAACGGATTCCAGTTGATCGAGACTGTGGTCGGTGGGGTATCTTTTTCCGTCAAAAGTCACCATCAGGGTCACTTTATCGGCTATATAACACCAGGCTATATCCTCGTGGCTCAGCAGCCTGATCTGCTGCCCCAGTCGTATGAGGAAACGCGATGCCTGCCTGGCCCTGTCGCGGTAAACCTCTTCGGTCAGTTGCCCGGGCAGTGTTGCATCCGTACCTCTTTTCAGATAAACCTGATTTATGGCATCGGCCAGTTCAGCAGGCTTTATGGGCTTCATCAGGTAATCCACCGCATGCACCCTGAATGCCCTGATGGCATACTGATCGTAAGCAGTAGTAAATATTATGTGCGAGTGTACCGCCACGTGATCAAAAATCTCAAAACACTCGCCATCAGCCAGGTGGATATCCATAAATACCAGATCCGGATGCGGAAGAAGGGTAAAAGCTTCTATGGCTTCTTCTACCGTTTCCATCGTGCGGATCACTGAGATGGAGGGGTCGGCATCCCTCACCATTTTTATCAGTCTTTCTGCAGCTGCGGGCTCATCCTCTATGATATATGCTTTCATTTCCCGTTGTTTTTGATCATGGGTATGTTTACTACAAACCGGTTACCGCTGAGTCCGTAAGTTACTTTTTTACCGGCCAGTATTGCATATCGCTCTGCAATACCCCGCAACCCGAATTCTGTGCTGGCCTCCCGTTGCCTTTTGGGATTGTAATTATTGCTCACTTCAATTTGTCCCTTGCTGTTAACTCCTATGTTGATTTCCAGCGGCTTGCCTGCGGTAATCGTGTTGTGCTTTACGGCATTTTCCACCATCATCTGTAGCGTAAGCGGGGCAATGTATCCGCTCAGGCGATCTTTGTCAATGAATAGCTTAAGCCGGTTTCCATAACGCTGCTGCAGCAAAAAGTAATAATCATTCAGTAGTTGCAGCTCCTCTTCCATGTCTATCAGATCTTTTTCACGGTACTGCAGAATATTGCGGTAAAGGTCAGCCAGCTTTTCAACATACACTACGGCATGTGCGGGATTTTCTTCAATAAGCCCTGCCAGCGTGTTGAAACTGTTGAACAGGAAATGTGGCCGCACCTGATTTTTAAGCAGCTCAAACTGAGCTTCCACCTGTACTTTTTTCAGCATGGCAGCCTTCTTGATGCGCATGTCCCGCTCTCTGATCACCATATAAGTAATTCCCCCGGCCAGCAATACGGCACTCAATATAAACCACCAGGTTTGCCACCAGGGTTTGAGTATAGTAAACTCAAAGCTCAAGGTAGCGGCTGATCCCAGAATGTATCTTCCGGCAGGTGCCGCCTCAAACCTGTAAGTGCCCGGTGGTAATCCTGCCCATACCACGTGATCATCTTTGGTGGCAACCCAGGCATCCTGGTAGCCCACAAGCCGGTAAAAATAGGTGTCATGCCCCGAGGAGGTGTGATCCACATTTCTGAAATGGAAACTGATCAGGTGATTGATAAAGGGTACGCTCACCGGCCTTTCAGGATTGTGGAGAACTACCTGGTTCACGCTGATCTGTTTCCAAACAATCCGCGTGGTTTGATCCACGGCCATGTTACCAGCCTGATGCCACCGCAGAAAACCTCCGTCGGCAGCTATCCATATAGTTTTATTGCCATGCCGGGTATAGGCATTCAGATTGTGGTCGAGCTTGAAACCCGTTCCGCTGAGGCTTTTGTGCTGTATATTGCCCCTCACCAGGTCAAGAACATCGATGCCGTCGGCATACAGGATGTAAAGTTTGCTGTCAGGGCTTGCAATCAATGCGCTGATCTCACTGCTTCGCAAACCTTCCCCGGGAGCTATATGCAAACATCCCTGATCTCCGATTCGATAAATGCCCGCTGCCGGTGTGCTGAACCAGATGTTACCAGTAACATCTTCGGCAATGGAATACACGGTTCTCACGTTTTCCCGGCATGCCTCGGCATGTGATGTGAATGTGCCTTCGGCATCCATGGATACCGGCCCGTTGCCATCGGTGGCAAACCACAACCTGCCTTTTGAATCGGAGTAAAGCTGGTAAATAAAATGAGCCCCAAGCCCCGGGGCATCGGTATATTGCTCAAACAGCCAGTTTCCGGTAAAGGGGTTTCGACCCGGGTCTATGGACATAGAGCCGCCCAGTGTAGCACACCACAGCTTGCCGCCATGCATTACCACAGAAAGCATACTATTGTTGATGAGGCCATCGCGTGCCGTAATATGCCGTACCTGCTTTTCATCTGCACTGATCACGTAAAGCCCGTGATCAAATGTGGCAGCATAGATGTTGCCTTGTTCATCAACCGCCATGCTCAGTACTTGTAGTCCCGGCACATCCAGAATACTCCGGTAACGGTGGCTTCCCTTTGGATGAAGATTAACTTTGTACAATCCGTTATCGCTACCGGCCATCAGTACAGTATCATTGATCTGCATAACGGAAAGCCAGGGGAAATCAGCCACTCTGGTAAACTGAAAGCTCAGGTCGATGCCTAAAAGTTCGTTGCCCTTGGTTGCAACCCACAAAATATTGCCTGCATCGGCCATCAGTGAACTAAGCCCAGGATGACTGTACTCTTCGGCCAGTGGAAACTTATTTACGGATCCGTTGTCCGGGTCAATTTCCAATATATGGCCCAATTCACTTAGTGCGTAAAGCAGCCCGTTAGATGCAGCATCCACCGACTTCAGACCGCGTAGCAGCGGGTGAATGTTTCGTGTATAGGTCTCCTGCCTGACGTGATCATAAAACAGCAGCCCTTCGTCAAAGGTGATGATCCAGGCACCTTTTTCATGGCGGCTTAATCCGGTAAACAGAAAGCCTGCAGCAGGACTGTAGCTTTTTTCGACGATTTTGATGGGGGATATCTCTTTGTGCTCATGATTAGCATGCATCCGGTAAAGGCGGGTATCGCTCATGAGCAAAACAGTTGAGTCATCCACGGCCACCACTGCATGAATATCATTATTGAAAAGGCCGTCATCACTGTCAGCCAGGTACATGCGGCCATGGTGATAGTAGTACAGTCCTTCTCCGGGTACACTGAACCATAGCGTTCCATCCTGGGTAAAGGTCAAAGAGCTGATGGCGGCCGAGGGCAAACCTTCATCGGGTGCCCAGAGTGTTGCCTGAAGCGTAAACGGATCGATTACGTAAATGCGGCCATTGGCAGTGGCGGCTACCATCCGGTGATCGGGGCTCTCAGCCAGGGCAGTAATATGTGGCCGTGCATTGTTCGGAAACCTTACTGCATCAAGGCTGTAGCTGTCGTAAACATAAGCTCCGCTGCCTGTACCCAGCCATACAAACTCGCGGTGGCAGCTGTGCAGGGCAGTTACCTGACCGCCGGTTCCCGAAACAGGCAATGGCACTGTACGGGTAAAGGGCATTTGCGACCTGGCCACGACGACTGAAAGGAGTAACAAAGAGATATGAATCAAGCGTAGCCACATTGCACTTTATTCTAAGGGTAGCATATTGAGCATGACGTCTACCCGGATCTCTTCCGCTATTTTTTGGTGCACCATGCGTGGAATGGAAATGTTGTGATCGCGCAGAAAAACCGTAAACTGTGAACTGATGGCTATGCGTCCGTTTTCCACTTCCAGGCGGCTTCTGATAATGCGCTCGCGGCTGACGCCGTGGACGGTAAAGATGCCTTTGGCGCGTACTTCATAGATGCCGGGTAAGCTGTAGTCAATCTGTTCAATAATTCTGCCGCTGAAGGTAGCCGTGGGATAGCGGTGGGTTTCCATGTAGTTTTCCTTGAAGTGCTCTCGTTGCAGCGGGCTGTTAAACCCATCAAAAGTCTCCACCGGAATGGTGAAGGCAAATTCATTGCTTGCCGTGTTGAGCACTCCGCGCAATGCCTCTGAACTGGCTTTGATCACCTCCAGAGGGGCTTCGGATACAAATGACACCACTCCCCGCCGGTCACCGTATTGTTGTGCGTTTACTGCCGGATGCATCAAGGTGGTAAGTAGGATCAATACCAGGTAAAATCGGCCCATAACATCAGTTCAATTGATTTGTAAAGCTAATGGAAATCAGCAATTCTGTAAGTTTTCATCAGCGTTAACGCCCAAAATTATGGCAAGCGGTATGCAGGATACGGCGTGCTATTGATTACTTTTGCCGTACAGGAAAATTTCCTGGTTCAGCGGGATGTCCATTATCAGGCCGCCCCGCTTCACTTTAAAAATATCGGATATGAGCACAGGTCAACAACCCATGGCCCTTGTTGAGTATGAAGGTAACCTTCGCTGCCGTTCTGTACATGTTTATTCCGGAACCGGAGTCATCAGCGATGCACCACTCGATAACAACGGAATGGCACAGGCTTTTTCCCCAACTGACATGGTTTCTGCCTCATTGGCAACCTGCATGCTGACCATAATGGGCATTAAAGCCCGGGATATGGAGTTGCTCCTGAAGGGTACCAAAGCTGAAGTTTGGAAAACCATGGCCTCCAATCCCAGAAGGATAAGCCGCATCGAAATCGGCTTTCACATGGCGGGCGGCCCCTTTACAGAAAAGGATAAAATGCTGCTTGAGCGCGTTGCCCGGGCATGCCCCGTAGCGCATAGCCTGCACCCGGATATTACTCAGGAAGTGGTTTTTAACTGGCCCTGATCAGTCACAACCCCATGAACGCATCAAACTGGCTGCTTTCACCATGCATTCCTCAAACTCATCTGCAGGCCGCGAATCATAAACAATAGCACCTCCGCTACAAAACGAGGCTTGTGCTGTTTGCCGGTTCACTACAAGCGAACGGATGAGGACATTGAAATCTATGTTTCCCTCAGGGTCAATGTAACCCATACACCCTGAATATGCTCCCCGCCGCATGGGTTCATAGTCCTCAATCAGCATGGTGGCTTTTATTTTTGGTGCGCCGGTCATGGATCCTGGCGGCAATATGTGGCTGAGAACTTTTGCAGGGCTGGTACCCGGTTCTGCATAGCCGCATACCGTGGTGATCATCTGATAGACCCTGCTGAACCCGTAAACACCAAAAAGTTCCGGTACTTCCACGGTGCCGGGTACACAAATCCTGGAGAGATCATTACGCATCAGATCAGCAATCATTACGTTTTCAGCCCGGTCTTTTTCTGAGTGGAACAGCTCTTCCATCAGTTGCTTGTCCTCTGCAGGGCTACTGCCTCTGCGTCGAGTTCCTTTCATGGGCTGGGCCGTTAGCAGGTCACCGTTTTTTTGCAGCAGGCGTTCAGGGCTTGCACTCAGCACATCAAACGCTCCCTGTCTGAAATACCCGCCCATGGGCGCACGGTTGTATTCGGCCAAATCGAGGTACATGGCCCACAGCGACTCCGGTTCAATGATGCCGGCAAATTCTATGCAGTAATTCAATTCGTAAATATCACCGGCCACTATGTGTTCACGGATCTGCTCCACAATTTGCAGGTATTCATCCCGACCTGTTCCCGGGCTAAACTGTGGCGGTACATAGGTAGCGTGAAGGGTATCATTGTCTGCGTTCAGGGCACTTTTTATCTTTTGTATCACACTTTGCTTGCCATAAACTTCAACCCCATTCTCTGTAATTCCCAGTACGGCCTCAGGCTCAAACAGGCTGATCCATGGGAAGCCGGTAGCATCATTGCCCCGGCTGTTCAGTTTTTCAAAGGCGTTTTTAGTGTCGTACGACAGCACTCCGAAGATCCAGCGGCCTCCTTGATCGATGTATGCCTGAGCTTGTTTCCAGGCGCTTTGTGCATCCATACCGGGGTCGAAAGGGATTACACAGGCTGATTTTTGCCCGGCAGCAATCAGTGTTTTATAGCGCGAATGATTGTCCAGTGGCCATTGCTGACTGTCGTGAAGGGCAAAGGGATCAAATGCCTCCAATGCCCGGTTCAGGCCGGTTGAAAGGTGGGTCATGGCATT
>JBJHCA010000114.1:0-8115 GCA_050485785.1 Saprospiraceae bacterium
GCTGCGCTTCTGGGGCGACGACGAGGCGGACGAGCACGGGCAGCTCATCCGCACCCGCGGCGGGCGCTGGGCGTTCTCCTACGAACCGGGGGACGACGACGACGAGGCGATCTTCCGGTTCGATTCCCATCGCTTCCAGGAAGGCGAGTACATCACCATTACCGAGCATGACGGCATCGCGCGCCCGTTCCGCATCGTCTGGGTGCGCACCCCGCCGGAGATGATCAGATTAAAACACCGTTGTTCACCACCCAGGTCTTTAACAATGCTGTTTACAAAACCCAGCATTTCTTCCGCACTGTGGCCCAGTCTGGTCATCTGACCGTGCAGTTCAGTGGCTTCGGGTTGACGGCGCATCAGTTCGAGCAGGGCAAAGTTGGTACCGCCTTGAGCCCCAAAGTCGATGGCCAGCAAGGGCAACTTCAAGAGGGCTTTCAGGCTCTCAGGACCCATACCCTGGCCTACTTCCTTGACGATAATGGGGACCTTGATGTGGTCGAGCAATTGTATGATGGTATCCAGTGGTGCACGGTAAAACCTGTCCCCTTCAGGCTGAAGAAATTCCTGCAGCGGGTTGACATGGACAATTAAACCGTCGGCATCCAGTTGGTGCACCAAGTGATGGATGCGATCGTATTCACCGGATGCACACAACTCCTCCACCTGAGCTATGCCCAGATTGGCAAACAAAGGTACATTGCTGCCGGCATATTTCCTCACATCAAAGTCATCAAAGTGATCGCGAGTATAGAGTAGTGAGCGGCATGAACCCAGGCCCATACCGAGGCCAAATTCTCCACATGCCCGTGCCAGATTTTTGTTGATAACCCCTGCCCATTGGGTACCGCCGGTCATACTGGAAACCCAGACCGGGAATTTCATCCATTTCTCGGCCAGGAAGAACGGCATAGTAATCTGCTCATCCGGAAAAGCAGAAAGCAGAGGTTCATAGAAAAATCTGGGGTCAGTGAGTGCCTTATCCACCACGGCTTTGAAAGCCAGGTCGATATGATCCTGTTTTCGGGTCTCGGATGTGGGATCGTTTTTATGCATGGTGAGGAATTGGACAACGAGAATTGAAACACATCTTGCGGGTGAAGGTTTGTGGCGTCATGCTTCAGCTACATAAAATGCTTCAGCATGATGACTTCTTGTCTGGTGAGTGGCCTGAACCGCCCTCTGGGCAAGTCTTTTTTTGTGAGGCCGGCATAGTAAACACGGTCAAGTTTTTCCACTACATAGCCAAAATGCTCAAATATACGCCTCACGATCCGGTTTTTACCCATGTGTATTTCAATTCCCACTTCGTTTTTCTTGCCTTGTTTTACATATCCCACCGCATCCACTACCACAGGGCCGTCATCAAGTTCAAATCCCTGGCTTATCTGATCAAGATGGTCGGGAGCAACATTTTTGTCCAGGGTAACATGATAAACCTTGGCCACCTTGCCCGAGGGATGTGACAGTTTCAGGGCCAGCTCACCATCATTGGTCAGCAACAGCAGTCCCGTGGTATCGCGGTCGAGCCTGCCCACCGGGTAAACGCGGGTATTTATCTTTGTGCCAATGATATCGAGGACCGTTTTACGCCCTTTATCATCACTGGAGGTGGTAATGGTATTTTTGGGTTTATTCATTAAAAGATATACGAGGTTGGTCACCGGCTTCACCACTTTGCCCTTATAGGTTACCACATCACCGGGCTGCACGCGGTAGCCCATTTCACCGGCCACTTCACCATTAACGGTTACCAGGCCGGCAGCAATGAGTTCGCCGGCCTTGCGACGGGAGCAGATGCCGGCATGGGCAATGAATTTGTTCAGCCTCATGTCCTCCTCCGGCTCTTTGGCTGTTACAGGTTTGTTCTGCACCTGTGGCCGGGGTTTCCCCTTTGCCGGAGCGAAAGGCCGTTTTTTGTCGGGAGGCCTGTCCGTTGATCTATCCGGGGGACGCTGACTCTTCCGGCTTCCTGAATTCGTTTTCTTTTTCTGCATTGCTAAGTTTTGGCAAATCTTTCATTCCGGCCAGGCCGAAGTATTCCATAAATTTTTTGCTGGTCACATAGATCAAAGGGCGGCCGGGTTCTCTGCTTCGTCCTGAAATTTCGATCATTTCCTTTTCCAGCAGTTTTTGGAGCGTATAGTCGCAATTTACACCGCGAATGAGTTCGATGTCGGATTTGGTAACCGGCTGCCGGTATGCAATGATGGCCAGGGTTTCCAGTGCGGCAGTGGACAGCTTTGCAGTTGACCCGGCTTTAAGCATTTCCTTCACCACATCGTGGTAATCTGGTTTTGTTACAAACTGGTACCCGCCGCCAATTTCGCGAATATGCATGGCAAATTCACCCTGATCGTATTTTTGGGTAAGACGGCAGACTACATCATTTACATATTGCTTACTCAGGCTTTCCGAGGGCAGAATGGCCAACAAAAAGTTATGTATCACCTCCACACTAACAGGCTCAGCGGAAGCAAAAATGAGTGCTTCGATAAGAACTGACAACTTTGGGTAACCTTCCATGATGATAAAAACCTGAGGCAAAGATGCAAAAATAGCACCTATTGACCACATGCGGAGTGGCATGAGAAGACTGCAGTACAGGGGTAAAAAACTATTTTGTACGATTTATCTGTCACTAATGCTACCTTTGCACCGTTAATTCAAGGACTCAACACCAAACACTCAATGTATGTCCAATGAGGTAAAAGTAGGTATCCTGGCACTGGTGGCCATTTTTATGATCGTGTGGGGATACAACTTTATCAAAGGCAGGGATATATTTTCAACAGCTACCATACTTTATGCCGAATACAACAGCGTGGACGGATTAGCCAAATCTGCGCCCATCACCATCAATGGTTTTCAGATAGGTGTGGTTGGAGATATCTGGCTGCGTGAGGATTTTTCGGGAGTTATTGTGGTACGGCTTGAGATAGAGCGGGGTATAAAAATACCCAAGACTACAGTAGCGCGTATCACGAGCAGCGGTTTACTCTCGGGCAAATCGATAGAACTGGTGTTTGACGGCCCCTGTGCCGGTGATGACTGCGCCGTAACCGGGGATTACCTTCAGGGCAGGGTTGCAGGCATGTTGGAAACACTGACAGGAGGAGTGATCAATGACGAAAACACCCAGGCATTTCTGGATATGCTTGACTCGCTGTTTAATGTTGAAACCAGTGTGTTGCAAACTGAAGTGCGGGATATGATTTCCAATGTCAGCCGCATTATGAACAACCTGGCCAGCACTACTGCCACCCTTGACACCATGATGACGGTTTCATCAAAAAGGATAACCTCCATTTTACACTCGTCCGATGAATTGGCCCGCAGGCTTTCGACTACCAGTCATGACATTGAGGCACTGGCACAAAACCTCAATCAGATTAGCTCAGAAGTAAAGGATGCCGGGCTGGGTGAAACAATAATTAAGACCCGTGAAACCATCAGTTCTGCAGATGCCCGGCTCAAACAACTGGAAGAAACGCTGACCACTGCCAATCAAAGCATGGCCCAACTTCGCGACGTGATGCAGGGAGTAACCGACGGCCAGGGCACACTGGGCAAATTGATTCAGGACCCTGCATTGTATGAAAACCTGAACCGCACATCGCAGAATCTCGATCTGCTTTTACAGGACATCAGGCTTAACCCCAAACGGTACACCAGAATTCTGAGCCGCCGTCAAATTGAATACACCGTACCTGAAGACGATCCGGCATTGGGCCAATGATGCCGTTTAAGGCACTTCTGCTTATTCCCAAGTGAGGAAACGAATGCCTCCGGAAGGTTCAAGATTCAAGAGCCGGATGTAGTTTGACTGCCCGTATTTCACTACTTCTTTAATCCCTGTGCCAACACATCAGCGAGGTGCATCACCTGCATGGGCTGGCCTGTTTTGCGGAGGTATCCGTCCAGGTGCATGAGGCATGACATATCGGTAGAAACCAGGTAATCGGCTCCGGTAGCCTGGGCGGTTTCTGACTTTTGTTCAGCCATGGATATGGAGATGGGCTCATGCCGAATGGAAAATGTGCCTCCAAAACCGCAGCATACTTCGGCATCTTCCATTTCGGTGATACGGAGGCCGCGAACATGTTTCAGCAGGATGCGCGGCGGCGTTTTCACTCCGCACTCATGCAGAGAGCCACAGCCATCGTGATAGGTGACGGTGGCATCAAAATTAGCCCCTACATCTTTAATGCCCATCTGGTTGACCAGAAAATCGGAAAACTCAAACACGTGGCTTTTCAGGCCTCTGACTGCCTCGTCATACAAAGTGCCAGTAAAAAGCTGCTTGTAGTAATTGCGTACAAAGCCGGCACAAGACCCCGAGGGCACCACCACATATCGTTTATACAAAAAGTCCTTGAGAAACTTGTCGGCCACATGCCTGGCATCATCGTGGAAACCGGCATTAAAAGCAGGCTGACCGCAACATGTTTGACCGGGATTGTATTTGACCGTACAGCCCACGTGCCTCAGCACTTTCACCATGTTAACCCCAACATCGGGATAAAGCTGATCAATATAGCAAGGAATAAAGATATGGACCGTAAGTGACATGCCGAAACGCAGTAATGAATAAGGCGGCCAAGATACGCCTCCTTAACGATTATCAGAAATATTAAGCCCTGCATAATCTGCCAGGAAAGCATAATGTGCCGTCAATTCACCCCGCTTCAGGATAGTGGCCCGGTCCAAAATTTCCGACGATTCCTTGCCAAAAATTTCCGAGGCAACATACTCCAGAAACATGTCCCCAAATGCTTCCGAGGCATCTCGGGGAATTTCATTCGGAAGATTGTCCACACACATCATATCGATACCGCTTTCAGAATAAGGTGGCAATTCACTCTTCGTAAGAGGATTATAGCCAAAAACAGGGTCTTCAATGGTGGTTGGTCTCAAAGTTGAGGGGATGGAACTTTCAGGAGCAATGTCACAAGTAATATCCGCAATGGTTCTGATATTGAAACCCGGAGCGGCCATGTCCTCAGCACTGAACATTGCCGGTGCGCGATTATCCCAGTATATGCCGTGGATCAGGATGTCGGCTTCGCGGGCAAAGGGCAGAAAGGCAGAACTGAATTGTTCGGGATGCTCAAAGTACATGCGGGCATCGAAATTGTTACCTGTCTTTTGGTGCACCACATACTCATCAAAATCGATCTGACAAAAAACCGGTTCGCTGAATTTCATACTCAGAAACGAGGTACTGTTGGTTTCCGCAATGCCCGCATCCATCAGAACCTGCCTGGCACCCATAGCAACCCTTCCTTTACCGGTAAGGATAATCTTGAATGCGGGCAGGTTAATGTTTTGATAGTGGGGCAACACTTCACGGTAGCTGTTCAGGGTATACAGTGGAGGAAGTGTGTACAGTCCGGTGCGCCGTCCAAAAGCCAGTAATCCGTTATGAGCTCCCACCACTCCGGCAAAGTGACCAAATGCAATCAGTCGTCTGCCTTCCTTGTCGGTGAGTCGTTCATAGTCAGTGAGGGTGATTTTTTGGGATATCATTTTGTGAAACATGTGCCTGTTGTAGGGCTGCTTTTTAATGGTGTGCGAAAAAATGAAGTACCACTTCCCGGCAATGAGTTTGTCAGCCGGAACTTCCTTGACCCCCAGCAAAATATCACAATCGTCAACATGTCCTGCCACATCAATGCCCGGCCTGCGGTACTCATCGTCTGAAAAACACCGGTGGGGAGAAGATTGGACTTTAACCTTTGCCTTGTATTTTTCAGCAAGCTGAAGGCATTGTTCAGGGGTAAGCACTACCCTGCTGTCGGCAGGAATTTTTTCTTCGCACAATAAACCAATTCTAAGCATATAAAGCCGAAACATGGGATAAGGCGTGAAGTTCTCATTTTTTTATCACAACAGGAACTTTATGGTAAAGTATGCGGTTGTGTCCATGCAACTCATAAGGGGCTGACTGGAATTGACAGGAAAGCAAGTTATGAAGTAAGCATGCCGGAGCATCATGGTTCACTCCGTTAAAAATGACTGTGAAACCAATAAACGGCGACACTAGTTACGCCATGGCAGCCTAGTCTGAGAGATTAGCACGCCATTTTGCACCAAGCTTGATGCCTGATACACAGCTTGATTGCAAATCATCAACCCTTCAGGCTGGCGCGGCGGAGTGCTCCTACCATAAGCGCGAGAACCTTTGGAGCCGGGAGTAAAATAGGTTTGCAACCATACCGGTTTTACTTCGAGAATTAAATGGTCGCTAAGCATGTAGAAAGCTTTTTAGCACTTTGTCTGGACGAGGGTTCGATTCCCTCCAGCTCCACCAAAATAAAGCCGGTGCCCGAAAAGGCATCGGCTTTATTTTTTGGTGGACCATGAATCAGCATTCTCTTTCCCGGAACTACAACCATGCGTGGGCGGTGAATTACCACCCTTCAAAACCGATTTGCCCGCAGGCGGTTAATGTTGTAATTTGCTGCCATGAGTAAATCAAGCCGGTTTTACAACAGTCTTCACTATCCGCTTACCCTTACCCTGCTGCTTTGGGCTATACTGGTGGTGGATTATGTGTTACCGTTCAATTTCTACATCCTGGGCATTTTACCGCGCTCCGTCAGCGGATTATGGGGAATATTTACAGCTCCGCTGGTTCACGGCGGACTGGGTCATTTACTCTCGAACACAGCACCCTTCTTTTTTCTGAGTGTACTTATTTTCTATTTCTATGAGCGCATAGCCGTGCCCTCCATCATGATGATCTGGATTCTGACCGGAGTAGCCGTGTGGCTGCTGGGCCGCCCGGTATATCACATTGGGGCCAGCGGAGTAGTGTACGGTTTAGTGGCTTTTGTGTTCTGGAGCGGGATATTCAGGCGAAGTATCCAGTCGATCATATTGGCTCTGATTGTGGTATTTTTATACAGCGGCATGTTTATAGGCATACTACCCGATCAGCCCGGCATTTCCTGGGAGAGTCACCTGTTTGGTGCATTGACGGGTATTTTGGTAGCTTATTACTTCCGCAAGCAAATTGTGAGTTCAGACGATGAAATTCCACCCCATAATCCTGAGGATGATGAAGATCCGCCTCAGTATTTTTTACACGACAATACCTTTGGTGACAGATACCGCCGAAGTCTTTGGGAAGGTTATGACAGTGATGATGACAAACCCGAAGAACGCAAAAGAATTTGGTAGCTTTGCTGCGTCAAAATCACTTAACCGCACCGGTATGCAATTTCGCTCAATTGGCATTAGTCTGATATTTTTAGGGAGTATCTTTTTGTGGGCAGGTTCGTGTTCAGCCCCGGATCCTGCCGATAGCTGGGAACCGCTTGACCTTCTGCCTTATGGCGTACCTGTTTCCATTCGCGCACCTGAAGGTAGCAAAGTCAACACAATGGATCTGGGAATAAGCCAGGATATTACCATCCGGAATGAGGAATACAATTACCATGTTCAACTGTTTGCGTCCAATGCCACCACCACCCGCAAATCGCTAGTGGTAGAGCGCGAAAAAGAACAAGTGATTTCAGATGTGCGTTTTGTTCGATTCATCAAACAGGATGAAGACGGATTTATCTACGAGTTGGAATACAGCGGCGATCAAATGAATTACAACTTCCGGTATGTGCTCATTAGGGGCGACAGAGAATACCTGTTCCAGACCGGCCTGATAGGCCTTTTCAGCCAGGAGGATGTGGAGCAGATGTATGCTGCGGTGCAACAATAATCATGTCCAGCGCAATATCGTGATCTTCAACCGGCAGTGATTCCACGATTTGAAATGCATAGGCCGGTGCTAATTTCAGGGCATCCGGAAGGTCTTTTAAAAAGAGGTCGTAGTATCCTTTTCCGTAACCCAGGCGATAGTTTTTAGCATCAAAGGCCAGGCCGGGTACCACAATCAAATCATAACTTCCTTCGTATGCTTCATTTCCGGCGGGATGCCGGGTTCCCATCACTCCCCTCTCCACTCTGGCTGTATCATGCAAAATGAGGTGTTGTAACTTCCTGCTACCGGAAACTTTGGGACATACTACAATGACGCCTTCCCGCAGCCAATGTTCAATTAAGGGCCACAAATAAGGTTCGCCGGACATGGGTAAAAAACAATGGATAACTCTGGCC
>JBJHCA010000115.1:0-7184 GCA_050485785.1 Saprospiraceae bacterium
TTTCTGCCATGGATGGCATTTTAGCCCGTTCTGCGGCAGCGGCGGGGTTTTTGGCTACTTTTTGACCTGTAGCAAAAAGTAGCTATAAGCGGACGCTGAAAATGAAGAGCTAAAGCTTCACTGATTAACTTGGCATTGCATATCAGAACCCCGCGCCCTCTACGTCAAAGATTCATCGCTAGTTAAAACTGAATCAACAATTAACCCTTTACCACAGCAGGATGCTGCCCACAAAAAGTTATCCCCCATAAATATAGGAAGACTGCAAACCAAGCGGAATACCCAAAGCCCAGTACGCCAGCAAGAAGATTGTCCAGGCAAAAATAAAGATGATGCTATACGGCAACATCATCGATATCAGGGTGCCAATGCCCGTACTTTTAACATATCGCTGGGCAAAAACAACCACCAGCGGGAAGTAGGGCAGCAGCGGAGTGATGATATTGGACACTGAATCGCCTACGCGATAGGCTGCCTGGGTAAGGTCGGGGGAAATATTGATGCCGTCCTGCATAAGCATAGGTACAAATATTGGAGCGATCAATGCCCATTTGGCGGATGCCGAACCAACAAGCAGGTTGACAAATGCCGACAGGAAAATTATGCCCACTATGGTAACCTGACCCGGAAGCTCGAGGCTGCGAAGAAGGTTAGCGCCTTTTAGTGCGATCAGGATCCCGATGTTTGACTGCGAGAATGCATCGATGAACAGTGCGCAGAAGAAAGCCATCACGATATAATAAGCCATGCTCTGCATGGATTTGCTTTGGCTGTCAACCAGGTCTTTGGAGCTTTTGAATACGCCTGACATGTATCCATACACTACCCCCGGAATGATGAAAAACACAAAAATGAGCGGTACTATAGCCCGCATCAGGGGGGCACTGAATGCCACCAGTGAAAGGGTTTCGGGGTCGTTGGGATCGGGACCGCGAAGGGCAGAGTTTTCGGGAATAGCCCAGAGGATAAGACCAATCAGTGCGGCAACCATAGCTAAAGTAGCTGCCCAGAAAGCCCGGGTTTCACGCGGACTGACGGTTTCCATCTTGGGTAGGTCATCTTCGTTACCGTCTACTTTTACTTTGGTCAGGCGGGGTTCAACTATCTTGTCGGTGATAAACCAGCCTACCAGTACGATCAGAATAGAGGAAAGCCCGGTAAAGAATATATTGTTGAGCGGATTGAGCTCAATGGCGGGGTCATATATACGGGCAGCCTCCAGGGTAAAGCTCATCAGCAATGGGTCAATGCCTGAAGGAATGAAGTTGGCACTGAAACCGCCGCTCACTCCTGCAAAAGCTGCGGCAATTCCCGCCAGCGGATGCCGGCCTGCGGCATAAAATATTACCCCGCCCAATGGGATTACCAGCACATAACCGGCGTCGGCAGCAGTGTGGCTTACAATGGCTACCAGTATCAGCATCGGGGTCAGCAGGGTCTGTGGCGTAAAGGCCAGCAGCTTTTTGAGCCCCACATTGATGTACCCCGAGTGTTCTGCCACACCAACACCAAGCATGGCTACCAGCACTATGCCCAGGGGGGCAAAAGTTACAAATACCCGCACCATGTTGGCCAGAAAGTCGGCCAAGCGTTCACCGGTCAGCAGGTTTTGTATCATCAGGGGCTGGCCGTTGCGAGGGTCCACTTCACCAAAGTCGATACCGCTCAGCAAGGCTGAAAATACCCACACTAATATCATCAGCATCAAAAACAAAATGGCGGGATCAGGCAATGCATTGCCGGTGCGTTCTATCCAGTCAAGCATTCTGCCCATCAGCGTTTTGTTTGACGGAACTTCGGGAGTAGACGTATGTTGCATGAAGTTAATTTTGGGCGTAAACTTAGTAAAATTCTCTAATTGGAAACGCTCTTAATCGGTTTTGCTGCAAACCGTGTTAACATTCAATGCTATAATCATCCATATCCAGTGCTGAGTTGATCTCTTGACCGGCATAAAGAGCATAGGTGTTTGAATGTTGAATATCTCTTTGTGCTTTCGGAAATCACCCTTTACTTTGTACCTTCGGGGTTTTTAACTCAATGGTTTAATACGATGAAATACACCGGTTCAGGCCTGGAAGCAGTGGATACTGAGCTGCTTCGCACCATTTGCAATACTCCCGGAGCACCGGGATACGAAAAACCCATTCGCGATTTTGTGTTCAATCAGGTTAAAAACCTGGCCGATGAAGTGGAAGTTGATCCGATGGGCAATATCATTGTGCTGAAGAAAGGCAAAAAAGAAAACAAGCGCGTAATGGCCGCCGCCCACATGGATGAGATCGGCTTCATGGTTACTCATATCGACGACAATGGGTTTGTCCGCTTTGTACCGCTGGGTGGCTTTGATCCCAAAACGCTGACTTCACAGCGCGTCATTATTCACGGCAAAAAAGATGTATTGGGGGTAATGGGCAGCAAACCCATTCACCTGATGGAAGCCGAAGAACGCACCAAAGCCGTAAAGATCGAGGACTTTTTTATCGATACCGGCCTGGACAAAGAAACCATGGATAAGCTGGTGAAGCCCGGTGACCCGGTTACCCGCGAACGCGATCTGGTAATCATGGGCAACTGTATCAATGCCAAATCACTCGATAACCGCATCTCGGTGTACATCCTCATTGAAGCGCTCCGATTACTGCAGCGTCGCGATATTCCCTACCACTTTTACGGAGTATTTACCGTGCAGGAAGAGGTGGGTTTGCGCGGAGTTCAGTCGGCTGCACACCGCATCAATCCCGATTTCGGGTTCGGACTGGATACCACCATTGCCTTTGACGTGCCCGGAGCCAAGGCCCACGAATATGTTACCCGCCTGGGCAAAGGGGTCGGAATCAAAGTACTCGACAGCTCAGTGATTTGTGACTACCGCATGGTCAACTTTATGCGTACTCTGGCTGATAAACACGATATTACGTGGCAAACGGAGATACTGCCCCGTGGTGGTACTGACACTGCCGGAATACAGCGATTCGGCAAGATGGGTGCCATAGCCGGCGCAATTTCCATTCCTACCCGGCATATTCATCAGGTCATCGAAATGGTCCATCAGAGCGATGTGGTGGCCGCAGTTCATTTGCTGTGCGAATCCATTTCCAATCTGGATACCTATAACTGGAGCCATTAGCGTTGTTGGGACACTCATCGGGTTCAATTTTCCTAAAAATTCCGGCTTGATCACCGGGCATGTACTTTGTGCACCTGCAAATCGATGGTACAATGTTTGCGCCACAGAAGCTGGTGATCCATTAACTTCTTATCGCAAATCTGACCGTTCAGATCCCCGGTTGGTTTTTGATGTTGAGCTGGGAATCATGACCGCCTGGCTTGTCGTAATTGAATTGAAGTGTTTTGATTTAATGAGCATTCTCTGATTTTACTATTTTCGGCCCGCAGTTTCAATGGCAAACTTTAGTTGCTTTCTCCTGTTAACTTACTATACCGTCCCATGGCATCGAGGTCTGTAGCACAATAGTGATTGCCATGTGATTTATTCACAAAACCACCAACATGAAATCCTGGACAGAAAAAGAGGATGCCCTGCAAAAAACTTACTCATTTGCTGACTTCACCACGGCCATGGCCTTCATGGTCAAGGCATCCTATGCCTGCGAAAAGCTCAACCACCATCCTGAATGGACCAATGTTTACAACCGGCTTCATGTAAAGCTCAACACCCATGATGCCGGCAATACGGTAACGGAAAAAGATCACCGCCTGGCTGCTTTGCTGGATGAGGTTTACCTTCAATTCAAATAGTTTTTTCAGACGAAGTGTCGTACCTTGGTAGCTTGTTTTTTCGAAATTCATGCAAAGCATTGAATCAGAATGATTGAAGTAATTGGTGCTGCCGAGCACAATCTGAAAAACATTGATGTTACCATTCCGCAAAACAAACTGGTTGTCATCACCGGGATCAGTGGCAGCGGAAAGTCGTCCCTGGCATTTGATACCATTTACGCCGAAGGGCAGCGACGCTACATGGAAACATTCTCCAATTACGCTCGCCAGTTCATCGGTGAAATGGAGCGGCCCAGGGTTGAAACAATCACGGGCCTCAGTCCGGTCATCTCCATCGAACAAAAAACCACCGGTAAAAATCCACGCTCTACCGTAGGTACCGTTACGGAAGTGTACGATTTCCTGCGCCTCCTCTATGCCCGTGCAGGCGAAGCTTACTCTTATCTCAGCGGGAAAAAAATGGTGCGCTACTCAGAAGACGAAATGCTGGGCAGACTATTAGATGAATTCCACGGTGAAGCAGTTACCTTGATGGCTCCACTGGTGAGAGGCCGCAAAGGGCATTATCGCGAGTTGTTTGATCAGATGCGGAAGCTGGGATTTACCCGGATCAGGGTTGATGGTGAATTGACCGAGTTGTTGCCGGGAATGCAGGTTGACCGCTACAAAGTTCATGATATTGAACTGGTCATCGACCGGTTCACGATAGACAAGCAAAAAGAGGAGCGCATTCAGGCATCTCTGGCTTCCGCACTCAAGCTGGGCGAAGGATTTGTTATGATCCTCAGAAAAGAGGAAAACATTCCCGTGCTGATGAGCAAATTTCTGGTTTGCCCCGACACCGGCCTGTCCTACGAAATTCCATCACCCAACACATTTTCGTTCAATTCTCCCTATGGAGCCTGCCCGGCTTGTAATGGCCTGGGCTTTATTCACGATGTGGACATTGATCTGGTCATTCCCGACCGCAACAAGTCCATCAACGACGCCGGCATTGTCCCCCTGGGTGAAGTGCGGAATAACCTGAATTTTAAGCAGCTAAGGGCTATTGCCAATCGCTTTGGGTTTACCTTTTCCACTCCGGTGAGCAAAATTCCCGAAGAAGCCCTCCATATTGTTCTCTACGGCTCGGATGATGCAGTATTGATCGAACACGATTTTGGAGCTGGTGAAAGCAATTACAATCTGGTTTACGAAGGACTTCTGTCCATGGTGCGACGGATGTATAAGGAAACCAGTTCCGAAAAAGTCCGCCGATGGGCGGAGGGGTTTATGCATACCGTGGCATGTAGCGAATGCAATGGCCAACGTCTTCGAAAAGAATCACTCCATTTTAAGATCAATGGTTTAAACATCAGTGAAGTTTCCGCCTTTGATCTCGCCCAGTTGAAAAACTGGCTCGAGCGTGTTCCGGCTACGCTTAGCCCAAGAAACCGTCTGATAGCACGGGATATTCTCAAGGAACTCAACTTCAGGGTTGGTTTTTTGCTCCAGGTAGGATTATCGTACCTCCAGCTCGACAGACCTGCCCGCACACTGTCCGGCGGGGAGTCGCAACGGATTAGGCTGGCTACGCAAATTGGCTCTCAATTGACGGGTATTACTTATGTACTGGACGAACCCAGTATTGGCCTTCATCAGCGCGACAATGAACGCCTGATCGGTGCACTCCGAAATTTGTCAGATATCGGCAATACGGTGCTGGTGGTGGAACACGACAGGGACATTATGCGGGCTTCCGATTACCTGATTGACCTGGGTCCCGGAGCAGGAGTCCACGGTGGTGAAGTGGTAGCCAGCGGAGTACCCGAAGTTTTCGAACAAAGCAATTCACTCACTGCCCGCTACCTCCGCCGCGAACTGGATATCGGCATTCCGGAATACAGAAGACCGGGCAACGGACACTTCCTGAGCCTGCGAGGTGCTGTGGGCAATAATCTCAACAGCATCAGCCTGTCATTGCCCCTGGGAACCTTCAACTGTATCACCGGGGTGTCAGGTAGTGGAAAAAGCACGCTCATCAACGAAACTCTCTATCCCATTCTTCGTCAAAAATTCCATAAAAGCCTCAAACCTCCACTCACTTACGACAGCATTGATGGGCTGGAGCACCTCGATAAAGTCATAGAAATTGATCAAAGCCCGATTGGAAGAACACCCCGATCCAATCCGGCCACCTATCTTGGCTTTTTTACCGAGATCCGGAAACTGTTTTCCGAAGTTCCCGAAGCCCGGATAAGGGGTTATAAAATCGGTCGCTTTTCATTCAATGTCAAGGGCGGCCGATGTGAAACCTGCCAGGGTGCTGGAAAACGCGTTATCGAAATGAACTTTTTACCCGACGTTCAGGTAGACTGTGAAACCTGTATGGGCCGGCGTTATAACCGCGAAACGCTCGAAATACTGTACAAAAGAAAAAACATTGCCGAAGTTCTGGATATGACTGTGGAAGACGCCGCCGTTTTCTTTGAACCCATACCCAAAATTTACCGCCAGCTCAAAACGTTGCTGGATGTGGGACTGGGCTATATTACCATCGGGCAAAGCGCGGTAACCCTCTCGGGAGGCGAAGCACAGCGTATCAAGCTCGCAGAAGAGCTATCCCGAAAAGACACGGGCAGTACTTTCTACATCCTCGACGAACCCACTACAGGCCTGCATTTTGAAGACATCCGCATGCTGCTCAAAGTGCTGCAGGGGCTCGTCAGTAAAGGCAACACCGTAGTAGTAATCGAACACAATCTGGACGTGATCAAAGTGGCCGACTACATCGTAGACCTGGGGCCCGAAGGTGGCTCAGGCGGCGGCAATATATTATGCAGCGGCACACCGGAAGAGGTCTCCAACCATCCGGACAGCTATACCGGGCGGTTTTTAAGAAAAGAGTTCGAAGAAATGCTGCAAATTGCAGGTTGATCATTGACAGGGCACACCGGCTTGGCAGCAATTGGATCCCATTAACTGAACATATTGATGACGGGGAAGGTGAGCAGAAGTTTTTGGATATATATCTTTTTGTGGGTAAGCCTCTGGCTTACTGTGGCTTCCGGTTGTATGCCAGGGCAGCGCATGTGGACCGATCCCCTGATCACTTTTTCCCCCGACCTGACGGTTCAATGGGTCGCCGTTCCGGCCAGTGATCATGGCGAACTGTACATAAACTTACCGGCCGGAGCCGGCCACATCAGTATTCTTACAGGCCCTTATAATGAACGCAGAAACCGCACAATTCTTCACAGCCGGGAGTATGAACTGGAGTCAGACAGCCTGCTCCTTATTCCATTTCCTCTGATTGATAAGCCATTGCAGGTGATTGAACTCAATGTGTTCACCGAAAACATGCAATCGGTATTCCGCGACAGACTCTATCTGAAAACCGCACATTTTGTACAATCCGGGTGGTGGACCTGCAGTGCGGGTATTCCGCTGATGAACAACTA
>JBJHCA010000116.1:0-7160 GCA_050485785.1 Saprospiraceae bacterium
TCTTTACAAGCAAGAGGGAAGTCCTGCAGTTTCATGATATCCTTATAGGTGATGAGCCCTACAAGCTGACCACGTTGATTAACTACGGGAAGCTTTTCGATCTTATGTTTCTGAAGGATGGCTTTTTCCTGATCGAGGGTTGTACCTTCGGGAGCGGTAACCAGCGGACTTTTAGTCATCAGATCACTGACTGGCCGGTGCAGGTTTGTTTCAAAGCGGAGATCGCGGTTAGTCAGGATCCCGGCCAGTGTATTATCTTTTTGAACAATGGGGATGCCGCCGATTTTAAACTCAGTCATTAACGAAACCGCATCTCTTATGGTAGCTTCAGCATGAAGAGTTACCGGGTCAATGATCATTCCGCTTTCTGAGCGTTTTACATTCCTCACTTGCCGGGCCTGCTCTTCGATAGGCATGTTTTTATGAATAATGCCAATTCCGCCTTGCCGTGCCAGGGCGATGGCCAGCCTGTACTCGGTAACGGTATCCATAGCTGCTGAAGCGATGGGTGCATTAATAATTACATTTCTCGAAAATCGGGAAGTTACATTAACTTCTCGCGGAAGGATTTCTGAATAAGCCGGAATGAGCAGAACGTCATCAAAAGTGAGGGCTTCTCCAAAGATAGAGTCGGCGGGGGTATTTACTATTTCCATGCGCAAAGGTAAAACTTGCATGTGGTTCAACCAAGCAGACCGAACATTTTTTCCCGGTAAAGGCATGAGATGCCAACACAGGCATTTTGACGGTGGGTTAAAAACCACAAAAGCCATATCCGGGTGAGGGATATGGCTTTTGGATGCAGTAGTAATCAGGATTACTGATCTTTCCTGATGCTTCTGCTTTCTTTAATACGGGCTTTTTTACCTACCCTGTCGCGCAGGTAAAACAGGCGTGCGCGGCGTACTTTACCTCGCTTAACCACTTTAATATCGGCAATGGCCGGGGAGTCGATGGGGAAAATACGCTCTACGCCCACACCATTGGAAATTTTACGCACCGTAAATGTTTTACGGCGGCCTTCTCCGCTGATCTGGATTACGTCACCGCGATAATCCTGGATGCGCTCCTTGGAGCCTTCAATAATTTTATAACTAACCACAATAGTATCCCCTGCCTTGAAATCAGGAAAATTATATGCCCTGGTGGTCTGATCTTCTACGTATTGAATTAAATCATTCATGACACAATCGTTTACAGGCTTTACAATAGCGGGGCAAAGGTAATCAATTTTTCATTCTTTGCACTGAAGCCCTTATTTATTTTTGGATTTTTACTTTAGCTTTGGGCATGCAATTATCCAAGCCTTTGCTCATCGTCATTCTTGGGCCTACGGCATCGGGCAAAACAGCGCTGAGCATAGCCATGGCTCATCATTTCCAGACCGAAGTAATTTCAGCCGACAGCAGGCAGATATACCGGGAAATGAGAATTGGCACAGCGAGACCCGAACCTAAAGAATTGAACGGTATCCGGCATCATTTACTGGGAACGCAGAGTATACATCACCCGATAACTGCAGGTGACTTTGCCCGTCAATCACTAACCATACTGGAAAACATTTACCGGACAAAACAAACTGCCATTCTAACAGGTGGCACATTTTTATATGTGAAAGCACTTTGTGAAGGCTTGAACGAGTTTCCCGAAGTACCCGAACAGATCAGGAAGAAAGTAAATGCCATTCACCAAAAGGAAGGGCTGGAACCATTAAACCGGATCTTAAAGGAGAAAGACCCTGTTTACTATGCCACCGTTGACCGAAGCAATCCGCATCGCGTAATGCGGGCAGTAAGTGTAATACTGGCTTCAGACAAACCCTTCAGCAGCTATTTTGAGCCCATGCAATACGATCCTCCGTTTAAACCTGTATACCTGGTGATTAACATTAGCAGAGAAACTTTATACCATCAGATCGATACCAGGGTAGAGTCCATGATGAAGAACGGTTTACTGGAAGAGGCCAAAGCTCTGTATCCATTCCGGGATTTAAAGCCACTTCACACAGTAGGCTACCAGGAATTGTTTGCGTATTTTGACGGTCAATGTACCCTGAATGAAGCCGTGGAAAAGATAAAACAACACAGCAGAAACTATGCTAAACGCCAACTGACCTGGTTGCGGAATATGGAGAACCTTCATGCAGTCAGTCCTGATTTTAAAGACTTTAATGAGGTAATAACTTGGTGATCCGATTTACATGATCAACACCTGGAGCATCTAACGGCAAGATTTCAG
The DNA here is from genome assembly GCA_050485785.1 of Saprospiraceae bacterium. Lineage (GTDB taxonomy): Bacteria > Bacteroidota > Bacteroidia > Chitinophagales > Saprospiraceae > JBJHCA01. The sequence continues at coordinate 2,239 of JBJHCA010000116.1, forward strand.
CAGAATCGATATTCGTCGTGTTCCGTTAACCTTTTTGGATCCTCATCGTTGTAAGCCTGTAGTAATTGCACTTTACCTGTTTACAAAACCATCGAGTTTGCCCATAGATAATCTGATCCGGATCAGAAGACATATCCATTCCAGACCGGAGTTATCCGGAGAGGAACAAGACACTGCACGATACATCACTGAAAAGCTCGAAGCCCTCCAACCTGACAGTCTCATTACCGGCTTGGGGGGGTATGGCATAGCCGCTTCTTTTGACAGCAATAACGAAGGTCCTCATGTGGGTTTTCGTTGTGAACTGGATGGGCTTCCCATTCGTGAAACCGGGAATATTGAACATCAGTCGGTCAAAAAGGGAATCAGTCACGTATGCGGACATGACGGGCACATGGCAATAATGCTGGGTTTTGCCCAATCATTGGCAGCATCTCGTCCTGCGAGAGGAAGAGTTACTGTACTCTTTCAGCCAGCAGAAGAAACAGGAGCCGGTGCAGCCGCAGTATTAGCCGACCAAAAGTTTGATGATATCCGTCCCGAATTCATGTACGCCCTGCACAATGTGCCCGGTATGGAAATGCACACCATTGGTTGCAAAGCCGGCATTCTGACTCCGGCAGTGATCAGTTTAAAGGTGTCGTTCAGTGGCAGAACCGCGCATGCCGGAGAGCCTGAAAAGGGCATTAATCCGGCATTTGCCATGGCTGATCTGGTTCGCCACATCGGAAACATGATGACTTCGAGAAACCGGGAAACTGATGGGGATTTCACTGTGGCCATAGTAGAACAAAGACTGGGGAATCACAACTACGGAACCTCAGCCGGGGAAGGATCCATTGGGTTAACCATGCGCTCACATTCCGAATGCAGGCTTGAAGCATTGAAAAAGGATATCACGGATTTTGTACGCGGGCTTTCAGCAGGATATATGACGGACGTGCATTTTGACTGGTTTGAATCTTTCAGGGCAGTCAACAATGATGAAAAATGTGCACGTATCATAAAAGATGCTGCCGGAGATGTTGGATACAATTATCTGGAGTTGACTGAACCCTTTAACTGGGGAGAGGACTTCGGACTTTATACAGCAAACGCTCCGGGAGCGATGTTTGCATTAGGTGCCGGCACGGACACCCCGGCTCTTCATCATCCTGATTTCGATTTCCCCGACGAACTGATTGAGACCGGAGTCAATATGTTTAAAACCATTGCAGAAAAAACTACCGGATGACCGTACCCACCAACTCTTACATTGAACTGAGTAAAGGTGCTTTAAAAGCCAATATTGCTTTCATCAGGGAGATCATTGGCAGCTATTGCAAATTTTCATCCGTGGTTAAAGGCAATGCTTACGGACACAGTATTGATGTTTTTGTGCCTCTTGCCGAGGAGTGCGGATTAAACCATTTTTCAGTATACAGTGCACATGAGGCTTACAAAGTGTATAAAGCATGTTCAGGGAAATCGACCATCATGATTATGGGGACTGCAACGGAAGACGATATTGAATGGGCGGTAACCCATAATGTGGAGTTTTTTGTATTTGATATGTTTCGGCTAAAAACAGCTGCCCGCCTGGCTGAAAAACATCAAAATCCTGCCTGCATTCATATTGAAATCGAAACCGGATTGAACCGAACCGGCTTTGAACCCGGGCAGTTAAGCGAAGCCATTGATTTTATTGAGCAACACAAAGCGCTTTTCAGGGTAAAGGGCATATGCAGTCACCTTGCAGGTGCCGAAAGCATCGGGAATTACCACAGAATTCAAAAACAGATCAAACTTTTCAGGAAAACCGGGAAATTTATCAGGAAAACCGGATTTAAGGGAATTGCCGGGCATCTTGCATGTTCTGCAGCCATTATCAATTATCCGGAAACTATACTGGATTTGGCTAGAGTTGGCATTATGCAATATGGGTTCTGGCCAAGCAGGGAAGTCAAAGTTTCGTGGTTAACAAAGCAGCCTGAAATGGAAGACCCACTTTTGAGGGTCATCACCTGGAAGACCCGTGTAGCAGGGCTGAAAGAGGTAAAAGCCGGTGAGTTCATTGGTTATGGCAATGCCGTTCTGGCTGAGATAAACATGAAAGTAGCCATTATTCCGGTAGGTTATTCGGACGGTTACAGCAGAGCATTAAGCAATTCGGGTAAAGTGCTGATCAGGGGAAAGCGGGTGGATGTAATAGGCTTTGTGAATATGAACATCACCATGGTGGATGTTACCCACGTGGATCATGTAAGCGTGAATGATGAAGTAGTGCTGATCGGAAGTCAGGGAGATATGAACATCACCGTTTCCTCATTTAGTGAATTGAGTAGTTTGCTTAATTACGAAATGCTTTCAAGGTTGCCTCAGGACATCCCCAGGATTGTAACGGCATAGTGGAACTGCCGGGTTAATGACATTACTTTTTGCACACTTCCGGAAACAGGTGGGCATAGTTATGACAAACATCATGGTCAGTTATCATTCCCTCGTCTGTGAGAATCCCGGTAATCAGGCTTACCCACTTGCTTATCTCAGCTTCATTCCCTGATTCATAAGCTTGCACCAGATTTTTGTACCATTCTTCCGAGTCAACGGGGAATTCTCCTACTTGTGATCCATCAGCAGGCATTGCCGGGGATCTGTGCGGCAGCGGCCATAATGCCACCACGGCCATAATTAAGATTAAAAACACCACCACCACCCTTTTTACTTCCTTAACGGCAGTTATAACCGGAATACTCAATAACAATGATACCAATAAAAACAGGATATATGCCCTCCCGGTGGGTATTTGAGGAGAAGTGGGTGGTGTCCAGTCCATTTGACGGGCAATGAGAATAGCATCATAGCCGGAAGGGAGTAAATCGTCAAACACAGTAGGTGGAGCTGCCTGATGCGCAGTAAGCCATACGATGACCAGGGTTGCGGGAACAAACAGCAACCTGAATCTCCATTGTGAAAAATATGCCAGAAACAGAAAGCCCATCAATAAAATCCATACCATCAGCAGGATTACGGAACTGCGACTATAGGTATACTCCATAGTTTCCCATAAGCCGGCAGCAGCACCGGCTACCCACACTATACTTTGTTCCATAATGTACCACCAACTCATGATCCAGTATATGGAATGGCTGTCGGCACCCAGCAACCACGAGCCTATATTGTAAAATATCCAAAACAGCCAGGGGCCTAAAAAGAAGAAAACAAAGCCCGGCATTGCCCATTTCAAATGCCGGTTTTGAGCTGCATTACCCCATTTAAAACCGTAGCGCCAAAGCCAAACGCATAAACTCATAGCTATAATTGCCAGCACTAAAAGCACCGCCAGTGAGCTGAGCGCGCGGACAGGTTCAAAGATCAACTGGTACCACAGATTCATTTATTCGGGTGTTCAGCATTGTGAAGCAACCCCGCAAAATAGGGATACCCTGCATCAATTGCAAATAAAACAAATACACGGCTTAGTCACGGACAAAGAAAAGCGACCCACTGTCAGACATTTCCGGATGAAAACGATACCCGTCTTCAGAAAAAAGTTTTATGTCTTCAGCACGGTCAATGCGGTTACGGATTATAAATCTGCTGAAGGCACCCCGGGCACGCTTGGCATTATAGGATACAAACTGCCAGGTATTATTTCTGCGTTCTCTGAACACAATTTCATACACCGGCACTTTCAACCTGCTAAAATCGATAGCCCGCGAATACTCTTGCGATGCCAGATTGACCACAAAAGGGTCATCGATGTGTTTAAGTTCTTTTTTAAGCAGTTTAGTAAGCCGATCTGTCCAAAATTCATACAAATTTTTCGCTCCGTTTATCGCAACGGGAATGCCCATTTCAAGGCGATAAGGCTGAATGAGGTCGAGTGGTTTCAGCATCCCATAAAGGCCGGACAAAATTCTCAAATGCTTTTGAGCAAACAACAAATCATCCCGGTTAAGGCTGTCTGCATCGAGACCCAGGTACACATCGCCCCGGTATGCCATTATTGCCGGCCCAGCACCATGGCTTGCAGCAGCCCGCCTGAACTGTTTAAATCTGGAAGTATTGAGCGCGGCCAGTTTTTCACTGATATCCATGCATTCCATAAGCTGGGGAACTGAATACTGCCGCATGGTTTTTACCAGTTTAAATGCCTGTCCCTGAAAAAGCGGCAGTGATGTTTCAGGCACATCAAACTCCTTAAAATTCATCGTTTTAGCCGGCGAAATGAGCATCAACATAAGGCAACCAAATTAAACACTGTAAAAGCTTTTGGGGCAAGCAGAAAAACAAAACTGAGCGTAGCGGCACAAAATTTACATTAATGTTCCGCAAAAATTTGACTGAGTAAAATATTTTTCTCAACTTGCCGCCATAAACGTTAAATTCTTATTTGTTTGGGTTAGGGGCCCTTGCTTTAACATAAAGCAGGGGTTTTTTTTTATGCCTTTCTAACAAGCTTTTCAGAGCTTGGTTCTGCTAATGAATAAGGTACCCCAGATTATCTTGTCAGTATAATTGTTATGCTATAATACACTAAACACTACCCTTTCGATTATTCCGTCACCATACAAAATCAGGAAATAGATTCCCGGATTCAATTGCGGTAAACTGACTCTTTGAAGACCACTTCCGGCAGTTTGCGGTTTTACTTCAGCAATTCTTCGCCCTGCAGCGTCCGCTACATCAATCTGTTGCCATGATCGGTACAGCCCGTCCTCTATGATCAGGTAGTCAACGGCAGGAATGGGATAAACGCGCAGGCCGGATGCAAGTGTCGTATGTGGTGTTGCCGTAAACAGGTCAACCGTAACTGCCGCAATCAACTGACAGCCATTGGTATCGGTGATGGTCACATCATAATTTCCAGAGGCCAGGCCGGTAATGAGTTGAGTTGAATCACCGGGATCCCTTTGATAGGAATATGGCGGTGTACCGCC
>JBJHCA010000117.1:0-6972 GCA_050485785.1 Saprospiraceae bacterium
GATCGAAAATGCCTGCAAGTTTTCAGGCAATGACCTTGTAAAAGTTGAACTTTCCCCACTGCCTGAAGAAAGTATGCTGAAACTGACCATCACTGACAGGGGAGTTGGTGTACCGGAGGCAGAATTGGGGAAAATTTTTGAGCCCTTCTACAGGGCTACCAATGTCCGCAATTTCAAGGGATTTGGCCTGGGCTTGTCTCTCGCCTCCCGCATAATCAGAATGCATGATGGCTCGCTGCATTTTAAAACGGAAGATGCCGAAGATGAACCGGGGAGTGGCAATGCAGAGTCTGGCCAACACATCACCAAGGAAAGTTTAAAAACAGAAACTATTGTTTCGGTGATGTTGCCCATTGCCCGCTGATTCAAAATTTTCTTCTCCGCATTAAAAAAATCTTCTATGGCTTCTAAGCTAATTTGCCTATAAAAACCCATAAAGGGAGTATAGCACAGAATCCGGTTAAGTGCATTGAGCACTGCGCAAAATCTATTTGAGTCTCCTTCTGAAAGCCGCATCAGCCCTTACATCCAAACAGTTTTACGGGCGTTATACTGACTGTTTGACAACCGTAAAACTGATAAATTATGAATCGGACTATTTCTGTTGGAGAAAAGTTTCCTGCATTTGAAAAAGTAGCCTGTGTTTCCCTGGAAAACGGGCGCGAATTTCTCACCATTACTAATCAACAGCACATTGACAATGAGCAGTGGATGGTGTTTTTCTGGTGGCCCAAGGATTTCACCTTTGTTTGCCCTACAGAGCTGAAATCGTTTAACGACAAGTTTGATGAGTTTCGCGACCGCGATACCATGCTGGTAGGAGGATCAACGGACAGCGAATTTGTACACCATGCATGGCGCAAGTATCATGAGGATCTTCACAATTTGAGATATCCCATGGTAGCAGACACCAGTAAAAGCCTGGCAGAGGATCTTGGAATTCTGAATCAGGGTGAGAAAGTTGCCTACCGGGCTACATTTATAGTTGACCCTCAGGGGATAGTACGTTGGGTAAGCATTTACGACCTTAGTGTTGGCCGAAATGTGGATGAAGTACTTCGCGTACTCGATGCCCTGCAGACTGATGAGTTGTGCCCTTGTAATTGGGTGAAAGGGGAAGAAACCCTTCAGTTGGCGTAAATGGAAGAAAATGCACCGGAGGCGTTAAGCCACGGCAGCTAGCCTCCGGTTTTTAATTAGAGAAAAAAGCATAATCATGTTGTTAGAGGAAACCCTTCAGGATTTGCGGAATGACCTTGGGTTAAACGGAGAAGGTGACATACTGGACATCCTGGTTGCCGGTGAAAGCAAATACATCCGCGATTTGCGGATGAACCTGCGTTCTGCGCTCAATACATCCATGCTTTCTCCGGCTCAGGCCTGTTTGATGGCCCTTGCCATTGCGGTTAACGAACGGAGCGTGCCACTGATCAATCATTTTCGGCATCGTGCAGCCGAAGCTGGAGCTTCCGGGGCAGACATTGCAGAAGCTATGGCATGTGCATCTTTGCTGAGTGCTAATAACGTCATTTACCGGTTCCGCCACTTTGCCAGTAAGGAAGCATACAGGACCAAGTCACCCGGTTTAAGGATGAACATCATGATGAAGCCGGTTACGGGCAAGTTATTTTTTGAGCTGATGAGCCTGGCAGTTTCATCGGTCAATGGCTGTGAGCAGTGTGTATGCTCCCATGAAGCCTCCGTATTGCAACATGGAGGTACTGAAGATCACGTCTGGGAATCAGTTAAGATTGCCGCTGCCGTAGTCAGTGTGGCTAAGTTTACAGTTTAGTTGGTTGAGCGGTTGATTGCTTGATCATCGACCGCCATTCATGTAATCCGGTAATGTAAGCTGGAGATTGGTGTAGGTGTAATATATTTGCCATATTAGCTTCAACAATCTTAATATCACTTAACAATAACCGGAATGATGGACTGGACCCGATGTTTTTCTGCCCGGCGATACGGAGTGCCTTATGATGATGAGAAGGTACGCACAGAATTTGAGCGCGACTGGGATCGCATCATATTTTCAAGCCCATTCAGAAGACTCCAGAACAAAACCCAGGTATTTCCTTTGCCTGAAGAGGTATTTGTGCATAACAGGCTCACGCATTCCCTTGAAGTGGCCAGTGTAGGCCGGTCGCTTGGTAAGTTGGCCGGTGATTACCTTGCATCCTTGCCTGTTGTTGCCCGCGATCCCAGGGCTTCCATGTTTTACCGCGAACATCTGAAACACGTTATTGCAGCAGCGTGCCTGGCTCATGATCTGGGTAATCCGGCTTTTGGACATTCAGGTGAAGAAGCCATTTCGAGGTATTTCAGGAGCAGGGATACCGGGCAGGCCGATGATGCGACATTCAGAAAACAGTTCAGCCCTGCCGAGTGGAGTGATCTGACACATTTTGAAGGGAATGCAAATGCACTGAGAATTCTGACTCGTCAATTTACAGGCAGGCTGCCCGGTGGCTTTGGTTTAACCTACAGCACATTGGGAGCCATCATCAAATACCCTTGTGAGTCCCTGGCTTCCACCGGAAAAGGCGGTCCGTCGCATCGACGCAAGTTTGGATTTTTCAAGGATGACCAGGACATATTTCTGGAAGTGGCGGAAGCGCTGAATATGATTCGCGAGGCCCATCCTGAGTGGGTCATTTTTAAGCGGCATCCTTTTGTATGCCTGGTGGAAGCCGCAGATGATATCTGTTATCACGTAATCGATCTGGAAGATGCCCACAGGCTGGGAATCTTATCATTTGAAACCGTTGCTGAATTTTTTCTTCGTCTGCTCAGAGCGGGTGGGCAGAGTGACATGGACTTGGTACATAAGAGACTGACAGGCCTCCGCAGCGACAGCAATGAGTCACTGGCCTATCTTCGGGCCAAAGTGATCAATTCGCTTACCCTGCAATGCGCACAGTCGTTCTTTGATCATCGTGCTGCCATTTTGGACGGGGAATATGAATCTGCGCTGGTGGATGACCTCGGTGAGGCCACGGAAGTTATGCGTGAGATTGCCGGGCTGTCATACCGTCAGATCTATAATCACAGGGAGGTGGTAAAAATTGAAATTGCGGGGTTTAGAATCATGTCAGGACTGGTGAAAGATTTTGTAGAGGCTGCATTAACACCGGCATCATTGCGTAGTGTGGAGCAACAAAAAGTTTTAAGCCTGCTGCCCGGCCAATATGTTTTTGACGAGGCTTGCAGCCCTTATCAGAAGGTAATGCACATGCTGGACTTTGTTTCGGGGATGACCGATCTTTATGCGATCAAGTTATACCGAAACTTAAGGGGTATATCGATTTAGCCGGGACTTACATAAAACAAAGAGGTATGTATAATAAAAATACTGCCTAAGGCTAAACTGCTTTGAAGCGCTTAGTTAAAGGCTCTTGACCTTGCGGGCACAAGCTTACTGCACTTCGATGGTTACACTGCGCAATACCGTTTCAACCACAAGATTATTGGTGACTTCCAGATAGTAAGTTCCCCGATGCTGCTCACCGGCCTTTTCGATATAAAGTGTATCGCTGTGCTCACCGTCAAGCGGCAGGTCATTTTGATACCATTGATATACATTCTGACTGCCTTTTACGGGTATGTGAATGGTAATGGGTTCACCCGGATTGAGGCTGATGTTTTGACGGGTCTCAAGCGAATGCTGCTCCGAAGATACCAGGTTCTGATCGTTTTCCAGTATGGTTTCCATGGCATCAAAATGAAACTGATTGTTCTGAATACTGAACTCTACCTCATACCTGAAATTATGTTCATCCAGAGCAGGGAAGCCGCTGAGTTGGTTGTTGTCGAGGTAGATTTGCTGCAACCATTCTGCGTTAAGAATGGTTGCAGGCACTGATCCCGTGAAGTTGTTATGGCCAAGAGACAGTGCAGCTAACCGGGGCAAGGTAAACAATGATTCAGGCAATTCACCTTCCAGTTGGTTGTTCCACAAAAACAATCGCTCCAGTACCGGCAAAGATGTGATGGAAAGGGGAATGCTGCCATTGAACTCGTTGTGATTCAGGGTAATAATTCTCAGACTATGGAGGTCACCCAGAAAATCAGGTATATTTCCGCTCAACTGGTTTTGATTGAGATATAGTTCTTCCAATTGATCAAGCCGGGCAAAGCTTTCGGGAATTGTACCCGTAAAACGGTTTAAACCCAAAGCGAGCAATCGCAAATTCGTGAAGTTCCCGATCCAGCCAGGGATATCACCTTCCAGCTGATTTTCTGTGAGGTCGAATTCCCTTAACGATGTGAGGGCTGCATAACTTTCCGGAATCTGACCGTGCAGATTGTTTTTCCAGATGATAAGATTTTTCAGTTTTGTCAGGTTTCCCCATGATTCGGGCAGGGTACCCGATGTGGGATTATTGCTCACCATTAGTACTTCCAGATTGGTGAGTTGGCTCATCGCTTCCGGTAGTTCTCCGGTCATTTGATTTTCCTGAATGTACAGTTCTTTGAGTTGTGTCATGGAAAACCAGGAATCCGGCAATTCCCCTTCAAAATCGTTGAGGCCCAGGCCCAGAATCTCCAGAGAAGGCAATTCAGTCAGGAACTCCGGCCAGGGTCCGGATAACTGATTGATGGTGAGTGAAAGTTCAGTGAGATGCTCGAGTTCGGTGATGGATTCAGGAATTGTGCCTGAAAGTTGGTTGTCTATAAAATCTATGCTCCGCAGATAGGTCAGGTTTCCAATAGACGGAGATATAGTGCCAACCATTCCTGCCCTGTTTCTTTCCAGGCCTACTACCCTGAGTCCTTCTCCCGGAATTTTCTCCAGGGTAACTCCCCTCCAGGTGTACATTGGTCGATTGATATCCCACCACCAGGTCCATTTTTCACCACCTGCCGCATGATAAAAATCGATCAGAGCCAGAGAGTCCTGTGTTGAAACTTGCTGTGCCTTAAGCGAATGGGTAAAACAAACTAAAGCGATGAAGAGTCCGGGTAGTGGTTGGAGAAATTTTAACATCGTGAGAAAGAGTAAATGGTAAAAAAGTAAAGGTAGCCAAAATTCAATACCGGCGGGCATTCAGGCTCAAATTACACCAGTTGCATTGCATGTCATATCATTGCTCTTATGGGTTATTGACAGGAGGTTTACAGACAAAAGTGCGGGGGTAAGCGATGCCGGGTTGCTAGGAAGCAGCGTTTGAAGGAGTGGAATCCAAAAAACACTATCTTGCGCGCTGAATTTACTGTTATGCATACGGCAATATTGTTTGTTTTATCGGCCTTGTTGTTTTTACCTTTAGCAGCGGGTGCCCAGCATCGCGAAGCACCGGCCATGATGGGTGAAGTAAAGCAATATACACTCTGTTTATATTTCAAAGGCCCGTTCAGAGATCAGGAGCAGGCAGTGGCTGATGAATTGCAGCGAGGTCATTTGAGTTTCATAAATGAGTATACTTCCCTGGGATGGATAGTGATGGCCGGTCCATTGGCAGAAGAAGACGACCTCAGGGGAATTCTGCTTTTTCATCCTGAATTGGAGACGGAGTTTGTGAGGCAGTTAATGAATGATGATCCTGCCGTGGCTGCAGGTCGCCTTATGGTGGTTGTAAAGCCGTGGTGGGGTAAGCCGGGAACGGTACTTCCATAAACGGAAAAACGCTTTGGCCCATGGGTGAACTGATGTTTTGGATTATTGTATTTGTTGGGGTACTGGCACTACTTATTCAGGCTTCCAACTGGTTTATCAAGGCATCGGAGTATCTGGGTCTATCACTGGGTGTAAGTCCTTTTTTGATAGGCATTACCATAGTGGCATTTGGCACATCTTTGCCTGAGCTGGCCACTTCCATAGCTGCTGTATTTGCCGGCAACAGCGAAATTGTGGTGGGCAACGTCATCGGATCCAATATTGCCAACCTGGGATTTGTGATGGGCTGTGTAGCCATATTCAACAAAAAATGGCGCATCAGGCAGAACCCCATGGATGTGGATATTCCGCTGCTTACTGCGGCCACATTTATGCTTTACTTCATTATCTACGATCTTAAGGTCACCAATTTTGAAGCCATACTTTTGCTGGCCGGTATGGGTATTTTTATCGGCAACAGCATTGCGTCAGGTAAAGAAACCATCAGCAGTGAAAGGGTAAGATTCAAGTGGTTTCAGATATTCATACTCATTGCTTCGGGGGTATTGATTTATTTCAGCTCCGTGTGGACCATTCATGCCATTCAACAGATTGCCGAAATTTCCGGAGTAAGAACAGATCTGATAGCGTTGAGTCTGGTGGCTTTTGGCACTTCCCTTCCGGAAGTAGCAGTGAGTATTGTTGCAGCCAGAAGAGGGCAACTTGAAATGGCTTTAGGCAATATTATCGGTAGCAATATCTTCAATACTTTTGGGGTAATGGGTATTCCGGCACTTTTTGGAAGCCTGGTGATACCTCCTGATACCCTTACTTACAGTATGCCATTTATGATGGCCATAACCCTGCTGTTCGTTATCAGTATTGCATCCCGAGGAGTAAACCGGTGGGAAGGGAGTATTCTGATGCTGTTTTACATTGTGTTTTTAGCCGGATTGTTTTTTTAGGACGATTACCGTTGATGGTCGGATTGTTTAGTACGAAACGAACAAGTATGGGGCGATTGGGCAAATTCTTGCAAACAAAACTGGCTACCACATAACCAAGCATTTATAGCCTTTTTCATATTAAAAACTGGCTACAGCGTAGCCAAACATTGATAACCCTGAGCTTTGCTCAGGGCATAAAATCAACGCTGCAAAGACTTGTCACATTTATTGTAATGGTATGTGATTGGGGAAAGGCGGGACGTATTAGACAAAAAATGCGCCAAGCCGGGCTTAGGGATGATTGTTAACCCCGAGCATTGCTCGGGGCTACAAAGATTAGGCTGCGCTGCAGCTTTTATTAAATTTAGTTTTAATTGAAAACCTTTTTCATATAAACAAAATTGGCTACAGCGTAGCCAAACATTGATA
>JBJHCA010000118.1:0-4271 GCA_050485785.1 Saprospiraceae bacterium
AAGCCCATACTTTTCAAGTGTAGCTTTCACACTTGTCTCACCAGCTTCCTTCAGGATAGCCAGCTTTTCTTCTTTGGTGAACTTCTTAGTTCCTTTTTCAGTCTTTTCCATGTCCAAAATTACAAATATAATTACGTAATCCTATCCGATTTATTAGGGGGGCTTAACACATATGCATATTCAATGGTTCAGAATGAAAATATTGAATACAAAAAATACAATAAGCAGTAGTGACAAATAGATAGAGAATGAGATGAACAATCATAGCTTTAACGGCAATGTGCAAGCTGCATGACTGCTATAGAATGACGACAACAAAAACTGCTCTAGTACAATGCCCGCTTTACTAAAGCTTGTTTTGACAGCAAAATGATTTACAGACATGCTAACTGCTGAACAAATCACTTGTCTCAAGCAGTATTACTTGCGTACTTCAAGGATTCGCCAAGAATGTGAGCTTTGGTGACCTCTGCCGCCCGCTCAAGATCGTCGAGCCACGGCAGATGGCCGGCTCCCGGCAACACTTCGAGCTGAGCGTTGGGCATTTTTTCGACCAGGTTGCGCCCAACTGTAGCATCGCCATAGTTGTCGTGCTCACCCCAGAGGAAAAAGCTCGGCGATTGAACCGCGGCAAGCTCTTGCGGAGTGAACAGTAAAGAGGAGCGGATCCCCCTGAGATCCAGCATGAGGGAGGCTGCTTGCGCCTCGTAGTACATAGTGTGGGTGTAGCGGAAAAGCGCTACGCACCACTCCAGCATTACCGGCGGGAAACGTCCGGCATCCAGAGTGGCACCATGTCCCATTTGCCGCATCACCGACATCATGCCCTTCTCAGTGGCCGGCATTTTGGCTGCCAGACGCCACAGACCTGGCTGGAACAGCAGGCACATGATAAATGGCACCTTGATTCCCGGTGCAAACCCGGGGCAGCTCATGTGCACAGTGCGTAGAACCCGATCGGGATGCAGAGCACCGGCAAGTATGGCGAAGTCACTGCCTGAGGAAGACCCAACCAGGTGAGCACTGGGAAGTTCCAGGGCATCAAGAACGTCGACCACATGATTTTCGAAGACGGTGCGAAGATCATGCTTAAACCAGTTGAAGGGGTCGCTGAGACCAGTGCCCGGGCGATCCAGAATTATACAACGCAGACCGGACAAGTGGGTCACCAGCGGTGCCCAGGTGCTGCCCGAATTGGGGCCTCCATGGATGAAAAGCACCGGCGGACCCTCTTTACCAACTTCCTGTATCCGTACCTGAACACCTGCCTGTGGCAGTTGCACAAACCGTTCAGTGGGGGTTACGCCCGATACTTCCCACAGGCGTTGCTCGACTTTTCGGTATTGATTCTCATTCATGTGCTGCTGTTTTACAAGTAATCTGATGCATTGAGTTATGGGTATGGCGAGTGGACAAAATAAACGGCTTCCCACTTTCCCTTTGAACCAAAGTTAGCAATTCATATCAATATTTTAGCACTTATTCTCATCTTCATCTTGATTAAGGCTCGGATAGCAAGCATCAGATTGCCAATGCATGGTGAATTTATCATTTTTGAATCAATTTTGGGTATTTGGAGCCTATAGTAGTTATGCTTATGCATCGGCTGACAGCGAAAGGCAAACTACATCGCTACGAGTGAGCGGACGCGAGCTTAACAAAAAGTTATCCATAAGAATAACAGGAATGTTTCAGTGCTTGATTTTGACTTAAGGCATAAGAGGGACGCGCAGAAAGCTCCGGGAAGGTAACCTTGCAGTGGGTATTATAGAGGGCTATAAGTACACTACGCCAAATTCTCTGTCTATTTTTTCAGGATCAAAACTACCTCCCCGGATTTGGCGGTTTGATTCCTCAAAAAAATCTTCGGCCAAATGCCCGGGAAAAAGGTAGCTGATGATTTTAACCTCCTCATTGCCAATGTTTTTTAATAAGTGTGGAACACCTCTTGAGCAGTGTATTGCATCACCCCGGCCCGCGATAACGGTTTCATTTCCAATTTTTGCTTCCACAGTACCCTGCACAATGTGAAAGGTCTGATCTTCCCACTTATGATAGTGTTCAGGTACAAAGCCGCCGATATCTATGGTTCCTTCTGTAATGACATACTCGCCGTTTGTCGCATCCTTGCCGATCAGGATTCCGGTATATTCCTTGCCGGTCATCCAATATCTTTTCCTGCTTCCGCCAATTGCGATGGCCACCTTCTTTGACGTGTCAATATTCTGCATAGCTCAATGTTGTACTTTTCTGCCATTGGATTTATTACCAGATAAGGATTGGGGTATTGGTTTGGCGGTAAGAATGGATTGTTAAAGTTGCGTACATCTGAGATTGTAGCAAGCTACATCTCATTTTTAACTTGCCGGAAGTAGTCTTCTACAGTTTGCAGGCCCGGATGAATCGTTTTGAGATGTTCAATATCTGCCTTAAATACCGGTTCGCGATACCAAGCAAACATTTTCCTGATTTCGGGCATCAGGCTCATCAGAAGGAATTTCATCAACACTGATTTTCCGGGGTCAGCATTAAACACTTATTTGTAAGCATCGTGAAGTTGGCATAGGTAACCTCGTCACCGGCAATATCCAACGTCTTGTTCAGATACTGTTCAGGGTTTAAAAATGCATTGGCAGTAAACCAGCCTATATCTTCCGTTGAAATCATCTGAAGTGTTGTCTTGTCACCAAGCGTAGAAGGTAATACAGCCCAATGAAAAGACGCTCCCTGTACTTTAGGCTTGAGGTTGTCCATAAAATATACTGCCCTAAGGAAAGTGTACGGAAGTCCGGATTCTTTGATATACTACTCACATTCGTGTTTTGTGATAAAGTGGGCAAGGTTTGGATTGTCGTCACACCGGGCAATGGAAGCAAGTACATAATGCTGCACGCCATGTTTTTTTGCAAGATCGGTCAGGTTTTTATTCTGCAAAACTTCCTTTTTTGCAGTTCCAAATTCCCAGTAGTTGGTCACTGCAAATATTCCGTGAACGCCATTCACCACCGGGTCAAGTGAGTTAATGTCGTTGAGGTTGCCTTGCACTACCTCAGCACCCATTTTCCGTAATGCAGAAGCGCTGTTGCTGTCCGGTTTTCTGGTCAGTGCTCTCACTTTTACGCCGGATTTCAGAAGTTGCCTGGCCGCAGCCCCGCCCTGTTTACCTGTAGTCCCGGTTACCAGAATGATCTTGTCCTGTAAAGCTTCCATCTCATTGGTTTTTTGATGTTTTGCCGGTTGCTTTTTTGATATCAGTTTGTTGTTGCTGGGACGCCTTCGTAAGCACTCCTCTCACTGCATACCCCGCACTGTTGTTTACACTTTATCGCATAATACCCCAAAGCCGCAGTTCAAAGCCAATAACAATCTCAAATGTAACAATTCCCCATGAAATCCAACAGGTATTTGGGTTTATAGTATAAAAACCATAACCCGACAACAATACCGGTTTACAGCAAATCAAAATTAAATCCCCGGTATGAATTGAATCTTCCGGAAATTATGGAAGGGCTAATTCTTGGTTTGTTCTTGTGCAAAATTGGCCATGGTTGTTATTCCAATTCATGACCTGACTTTACCCCTTAAACCCGAGATAGATTATCTAATGCATATTCCGGGTTTAATTGCAGGCAACAATCCGACCCTTATCATGCATCAATCCTCCCATCCGGGACGGTGCAATGTAAACACCCGGGATATGTTAAACCCAAAGTGAATGCCGCCTTCCAGCCAGTTACCGGTAGTTTCGGTGATAAAGCCTTTTTCAATCATGGTAGTGGCATTGGTGAAGTGAAGCTGAAATACATGTCCACCCGTTTCAATGTCAAATCCAATCGACAGTGCATTAGTGTACTGACCGGCCAGTTGACCCGGAGGTACATAGTAATACTCCAGATTAAGCGAAGTGCGGTTGGTGAGTTTTTGCCGGGCAGCAATACCTATAATCAGCACAGTATTGGCCTCGGCCAGGGTGCGCACCAGATTGCGGTGAACCACAGTAGGCATAAGCTGTATGCTCAGATTTTCAGAAAATTTGCGGCCGGCCAGTAGCTGATGGGTGTAAAACAACCGGCTGGAGAAGTAATTCTCCCGGTCGGGATACTGCCAACGCAGGGTATTCACAGCCATGGATGACATATAACTCACAGTTACCGGCATATTACGTGCACCACTGCTCTGCCTCAAAATGCGATATTTAAAAAAACCATCCAGGGCTTTTTCATAACTACTCCTGCCAACGCCGATCATCAGATTTTCGGTCAGGCCGTAAT
>JBJHCA010000118.1:4281-6790 GCA_050485785.1 Saprospiraceae bacterium
GGCCGTAATCAAGCCCCAGACGGATAGTAGCGGCATCCAGACCAAAAAAGTCGTAAATACCGCGGTTCAGTGTTCCAAAACGGTGTGAGATCTTAAAATCAAGTACACCGTGTGCCACATTTTCAAGGGAATGACCATTGATCACCCGCGTGGTTTTGAATGTGGCAAATACATATTCTGTAGTGGGCTCATCCTCGCCCAGCAGAGCCAGCAAATCGAGCTCCTGAGCCTTTAAAACCGGACTCCAGGCTAACATCACCATCCATGCACAACAAAGAGATACCACAAAAGAAACTCCAAAAGCTCCTGAACCGGCTACTGCCAAAGGTTTTTGCCTATTCTGACCGGATACATTCCTGGCCCGGCAGCTGCTGGCAACAACGTGTGGAACTGCTGCCCGCTTTCGGTTTTCTGTCATGCGATGTCCTGAGTAGTGGTTCAATGTGCCGGTTGTCATGATTCCTGGGGTTTGTGGGTAAATGCTGCGTGCAAGGTATGCAAACCGGGAATTACTTCAATGGCAGATACCGCACGTTGACAGTCACTTCGATAACCCGGGCAATGTTGTCGCGCACCACGGCGGGTATGGTGATGTCGTGATCTGCTACGGCTACATTAAACTGTGTGGTGGCACTTACCTGGCCGTCCTTTACCGTAATGACAGCCTCTGTATCGAGCGGTTTGGTAATATCCCTGATGGTGAGCTCACCACTAACCTGTGCGCGGTATTCACCGTTTCGCTCAAGGTCAATCTCGCTCATGTTTCCAATGCTGCCTTTAAAAGTAGCACGGGGATATTTGTTGCTCTCCATGTAGTTTTCATTAAAATGCTCCTGCATCAGGGCCTTTTCAAATTGAAACCCCTTAATGAGCACGGCAAATTCAATGTTTCCGGTAGCAGCATCCAGTACGCTGGTAGCCTGTCGGTTATGGGCTTCAATGTTCTCAAGCGGAGCCGATGAAAAAAAACGGATGTGGCCGTCGCGCGTAAAATACTTCTGGGCTTCGAGTTCTGCACTAAGCAGCGTGCAGAGTGCCAGCACCATCATTGCTAAGGGTTTCATAATAAAGTTTTAGTTTGATGAATTTAATGAATTACAATACAGCGGTTCATTACCACGTCAGACAGAAATCCGGTTACCACGCCTTTGACAACCACGGGATCGCCGGGTTCCATCTCTTTGAGCTGATGAGTACTGTGCGGGTCGAGTTCGCAACTCACCAGCCCGAAAATGTGATCTGTCCGCAAATGAATTACCGGCTGCTTGCCGGCTTCAATATCGATCTCATGAAGCTCGCCGCTTACCTGCACTATTTTACCCAGATATTTGGCATCTGCCGCAGCCATGTCGCTGTCGTAGGCATCAAACAAACTCACGGCGTCCGTGGTGTAATCCACATTGGCGCGCGTCATGTCAAAATGGGGCTTGTGGTACATCCTGTAGCCAATCACTGCACCAATGGCAATAGGTATCAGCAAAAGCCAGCCGTATTTTTTTAGCGTTTTCATAGCCTTAATTTGAGTTAGTTTTCAGGTGCTCCGTCCTCTACCCACGCTACAATCATAGCAACATCACAATCTTCCAGTTTATTCATTTCGAATGGCATAGGCGTAAATCCCGGACTGTGCGTTACCGCGCCAACCAGCGATCCGTTATCTGCCAAAAATTTAACACTGGCATACGTCTCAAGACTAAAGCCGGCTTCCTGTACGGTAGGGCCATGACAGCCATAGCAAAATGCTGACAGAATCGGAACTATGTCGGCACTGTAGCTTACATTTTCGGTGTCGCAGGTAATGGGATCATCATCATCATCAATTTCATCACGCTTGCAGGCTGAGGTTACTAGTAATACTGCCAGTAAAAGAAAAAACAAATTCTTGTACATAATTATGGAGTTTTTGGTGATCGTTCAATGTTTAGTTTTCGGGCGCTCCGTCAGCAATCCACGATTCAATTTTGGCAATGGTGCAGTCCGAAAGCTTGTGCCCTATCTTGGGCATAGGCGAAAAACCGGACTCGTGTTTAATGGCACCCAACAGAGAGCCGTTGTTCACCCACACCATCAGTTCACTGTGGTTGCCCAGCCGCACCGAGCCATCAGCCACGTCATTGCGGTGGCAGGGAAAGCACGATGTTTCTATAATCGGTACTATATCAAGCTGATAACTCATGTGGTCAGTTTCGCACGGTTGTGTGCCATACAACTCCTCCTCGTTGTCATAGTAGCACCCGCTTAGCAAAACGATGGTAAGGCATGCTATGCAAGTGATATGTAGTGTGTTTTTTTTCATAACTCTTTGTTGGTTCGCTTCGCTCACTGTGAAGACTTACGATTAATTCTGCGGAGCTCCGGCAGCTATCCACGATTCAATTTTGTCGATCTGGCAGTCACTTAATTTAGCCCCGCCCTTGGGCATGGGAGAATAACCCGACTTGTGGTTTACGGCACCCGATAACTGCCCGTTAAGGGCTGCCTGCTGCAACTGACTGAACTGCTGAAAATT
>JBJHCA010000119.1:0-6661 GCA_050485785.1 Saprospiraceae bacterium
AGTGTGTAGTCCTTCGTATACTACCACCAGATTTCTGGCTTCTTCATACACGTCATAGTTATTGGTTGCCATAAAGCCACCGATATTGACCAGGGCATCCTTCTTTGCACTCATAGTGGCTCCGTCTGTGAGGGAGCAAAATTCCTTCACAATATCAGCAACAGACTTCCCGTGGTAACCAGGTTCACGTTGTTGAATAAACCATGCATTTTCAGCAACCCTTGTCATGTCGTGAATCACCTGAATTCCATGATTCCGGGTATATTCTCTGAGAGTCTTCATGTTTTCCATGCTGACGGGTTGCCCTCCGGCCATATTAACATTGGAAGCTACACATACATATGCAATTTTATCAGCTCCGTATTTTTTTACCAAATCATCCAGTTTGCCGAGGTCAATGTTACCTTTAAAAGGATGTTCGCTTTCCGGATCGTGGGCTTCGTCGATGATCACATCCACAAATGTCCCCCCGGCCAACTCCTGATGCAGGCGGGTTGTGGTGAAATACATATTGCCGGGTACAAAATCGCCCTTTTTAATCATGATTTGCGAGAGAATATTCTCAGCTCCACGGCCCTGATGTGTTGGAATAACATATTGATATCCATAATACTTTTGAATGGCAGCTTCCATTCTATCAAAACTGCTGCTGCCGGCATAAGCTTCATCACCAAGCATCATAGCACTCCACTGCCGGTCACTCATAGCATTGGTACCACTGTCAGTAAGTAAATCTATGTACACTTGTGCGGAAGGTAGTAAAAAAGTATTGTATCCTGCAGTCTCGAGTGCCTGCCTGCGGTCATCCCTGCTGGTCATGGTAAGCAGTTCAACCATTTTCATCCGGTATGGCTCGGCCCAGGATCTTCGGTTTAAAGTTTTCATAGTCCGGTATTTATTAAATTCGCTCAAATTGTGCTGTAAAGTGTCTCAAAACCGGTGGTTCCCATACAATTTTCAGACCCCGGGAGGGGCTTTCACTGCGTATCAGAATACTGAACACCTCAATTACATAGTCAATATGGCTCTGGGTGTAAACGCGGCGCGGAATGGCCAGCCTTACCAACTCACGCGGTGCAGGGACTAGTTGATCCCGGTCGTCCTTTTTACCAAACATAACGCTGCCCACTTCAACACAGCGGATACCGCCCAGTTGATAAAGTTCACAAACCAGCATTTGGCCGGGGAACTCGTGAGGAGGAATATGAGGATACAAGGCACCGGCATCAATGTACACCGCATGCCCGCCTATGGGCCTGAATACCGGTATGCCCAGCTGATGAAGATGATCTCCCAGATACGCCGTGCTCTTGATCCGGTAGTGCAAATAGTCTTTGTCAAACACTTCTTCCAATCCGGTAGCCATGGCTTCCATATCGCGTCCTGAAAGACCTCCGTAGGTGGTAAAACCCTCAGAAATGATCAGTTGATTGGTACATAACCGGTAAAGCTTTTCGTCACGCATGCACAGTAAACCTCCCATGTTGACCATACCGTCCTTTTTTGCACTCATAACAAAAACATCGGCCAGAGCCAGCATTTCTTTGGCTATGCTGCGATAGGACTTCTGCAGGAAACCAACTTCACGGTGCTTGATAAAGTAACTGTTTTCTGCAATTCTGCAGGCATCAAGCACCAACAAAATGTTATGTCTACTACAAATATCCCTAACAGCCAAAGCATTGGACATACTTACCGGTTGTCCACCTGAGGAGTTGTTGGTCACTGTAAGCACTACTGCAGCTATTCTGTGAGCCCCCATTTCCTCAATGCACTTTACCAGCTTTTGTGTATCCATGTTTCCTTTAAACGGAAGAGGATTGAACGGGTCCATGGCTTCATCAGGCATCAGGTCATAAGCCTCGGAACCGGTGTACTCAATATTAGCCCGGGTGGTATCAAAGTGGGTATTGCTCAGGAATATTTTTCCCGGGCCACCCAGCAGGCCGTACAAAATACGCTCAGCAGCACGTCCCTGGTGAGTGGGCAATACATAGGGCATCCCGGTAAGTGACCTTACCACCTTTTCCAGGCGAATCCAGCTTCTGGCACCTGCATAGCTTTCGTCGGCCTGCATCATGGCTGCCCACTGATGCTGGCTCATGGCACCGGTGCCACTGTCTGTCAAAAGGTCGATAAATACGTCGTCCGAGGCCAGCAGAAAAGGATTATACCCTGCCCGGGACAATGCTTCGCTGCGGTATTCCGCATCGGTAATCCTGATGGGTTCCACCATTTTTATACGGAAAGGCTCGGCCAGTGTGGTCATTTCGTGTGACGTCATTCCGGCCGGTTTGCTGTTTGACTGAGTTTTCAGTGTTGTTGGATTCATCTCCATTGTTCAAGTTTTTGCAATACTATCCATTGTGCGATATAATGCAGATTGCTCAATGCATTGCTTTCAGGGTTCTGACTACTGATCCGGTTGCAGAGCCGCCAGACTGAATCGAGCTCAAGACGGGCTTCAAGCAAGTCGGAACGGCTTGCATCAGGTCCTGCAAACTGGGTCATTACCGTTTTAATCAGCATGCGAACAGAGCGGATTTCTGCATTGCTACCCTCGTTTTCAAATAATGATGGTTGATTCATTCTATGTTCACCGGCATTTCCAACCGAATACCTGGTATAAAATGCTGAAGAAGCAGGGGTTGAAGTTTCATGTACCCGGTTGTTATGGTTGTGGGTTTTATGGATAGCTCTTTGTTGTACGATATCCCCTGATCTTAGCCATGTGACGACAGAAACAATAGCTGCCTGCTGTACTACGGAAGGAGGCAACCATGAAGCCATGTGAACAGCTGTAATATGAGGAAAAACCAAAGCTTCGGCCAGAGAATTGCTCGCCAGCCTGTTGGCACCTTGTACACCGTTATTGGCACACTCGCCCACCGCATACAGCTTGCTGATATTGGTACGCCCCATCAGATCAGTGGTAATTCCGCCACATTGATAGTGTGCTGCAGGAACTATTGGAATCCGATCACGGGTAAAATCAAATCCTTCCGCTTCAAGCCGGGTGGTAATGGTGGGAAAATGATAGCGGACAAGGTTGGCTGGTAAATGCCTCAAACTCAAGTACACACAAGGTTTTGCTGTTTTTTTCATCGTGTCAATGATGGCCGATGAGACTACATCTCTTGTTGCTAATTCACCTCGCTTGTCATAGGAAAACAAAAACCTCCGGCCATACTCATCAACTATGCGGGCACCCAATCCTCTTAATGCCTCCGACAAAAGGTAAAGTGTAGGCTTATCGGGCTGGTATAATGCGGTGGGATGAAATTGGATATACTGCATCCCGGAAATTCCTGCACCAGCTCTGCCTGCGAGTGCTATTCCGTCGCCGGTAGCACCGGAGGGGTTGGTTGTATATCTGTACACCTGTCCACATCCGCCGGTTGCCAGTATCACAGCATTGGCACTAATCAATATACTGTCGGCAGAGCCAAGCTGCAGAGCTTTGATTCCGGTGCATCGGTCTTCCGTAAATATCAATCCGGTAGCGGTTAAGTTGAAAACAGGATGTACATTGGGTAAGGTTGAAACTTTATCGAGTAATACCCTCATTACTTCTTTACCTGTTGCATCGCGACTGCAAACTATTCTTGGAAAACGGTGGCCGCCTTCCAGTGCTGACTGAAATGTGCCATCCCGGTTTTTATCGAACTGTGCACCCCAGGCTTCTAGCTCCCTGATACGGTCCGGGACTTCATTCACCAAAAGCTTTACGGCCTCCGCGTTATTGAGATTTTGGCCTGCAGCCAGGGTGTCTTCCAGGTGGCACATGGGTTTGTCAGAGGCTTCATGCATTACGGAAGCAATACCGCCCTGTGCCCTGGCTGAATTGGTACTGCCGGGGTCATTCTTTCCCATGAGCAATATGTGCAGGTCGGGTCTGAGCTCTGCCAGTTTGATTGCAGCAGATAGCCCTGCCACACCTGATCCGACAATCAATACATCTGTTCTCATGATCTCCGGTTTGAGATTTCCATCATTCTGTTAAGCGGTATTTGTGCTTCACTGATGAGGCTGTCGGGCAGTATGATTTCCGGGGACTCATAAAGCAGGCAGTCTCTGAGCTTTGACGGGGTATTCATTTTCATAAAGCGGCACTCGCTGCAGGCACAGGCATTGGTTTCAAAAGAAGGGGCGGGAATCAGCTTCTTATCAGGCATTAACTTTGCCATCTGATGAAGGATTCCCGCTTCGGTAACGACTATGAACGTTTTTGCCTTTTGTTTCTTTGCGTATTCTATGATACCGGCTGTTGAGCCAATGTAATCTGCATACTCAAGTATATGAGCAGATGACTCAGGATGTACCAATACCTGAGCTTCAGGATGTTTATCAATCAATGTTTTGAGCTTTATAGCTGAAAATGCTTCATGTACCTCACATGCGCCATCCCACAACTCCATTGGCCTGCCGGTTTTGTTCATCAGGTATCTGCCAAGATGCTTGTCGGGTGCAAACAGGATTTTGCGGTGTATTGGAACCGACTGAATAACAGCCTCGGCGTTGCTCGAAGTACAAATCAAATGACTCATGGCTTTAACTTCGGCCGGACTGTTAATATAGGTGATGATAACGTGGTCGGGAAAATTGCTGATATGCTCCCTGAATGCTTCAGGCCGGCATGATTCGGACAAGGAACAGCCTGCATCGAGATCGGGCAGCAGAACTTTTTTGGATGGATTCAGAATTTTTGCCGTTTCAGCCATGAAATGAACCCCGCAAAAAACGATAATATCTGCATTAGTTCCGACGGCTAATTGCGAAAGTGCCAGGCTGTCGCCTAAATAATCTGCAAGATCTTGAATAAACGGCTCCTGATAATAATGGGCCAAAATCACTGCATTCTTCTTTTTTTTCAGCGCAACAATTTCCCTGCGAAGTTTATCCTTTATTTCATTGATCCGCAGAACATGCTGGTTGTTTACAATAGTCGTCATACAATCACATTACAAAAATCAAACTGCAGCATGGTTTTTCCCGACAAAAACACCCTGCCTTACGAGCTACAAATATACCCTTTTCATGCCTCATAAAAGACATTTTTATCCGTTATTTTTAAAAATAGTTTTCCAACCAAAAACCTTGATTATTGATACCTTTACGGAATGCGAAATCAGGAAGCCTTTGTTCATGAATCGGCTATTGTTCACGAAACCGTGAGCCTGGGAGAGGGTACCAAAGTCTGGCATTTTTGCCACATCATGGAATATGCAGAACTGGGAAGGAATTGCTCGGTGGGTCAGAACTGCTTCATAGGCCGCCATGTGAAAGTAGGTAAAGGCGTTAAAGTTCAGAACAATGTTTCCCTGTATGAAGGCTTGCAGGTTGAGGATGATGTATTTATTGGCCCATCAGCGGTGTTTACCAATGTGATCAACCCCAGGAGTTTTGTTATTCGCAGACAGGAGTTTAAGCCGACCTATCTGGAAAAAGGATGTACGATTGGAGCCAATGCTACTGTACTGTGCGGCGTCAGGTTGGGAGCATGGAGTATGATCGGAGCCGGAGCAGTAGTTACCCGGGATGTAAAGCCTTACGAGCTGGTGACCGGAGTGCCGGCCAGGCACGCAGGCTGGGTGAGCCGCGCAGGCTTGAGGTTATCCTTTAATGCAAAAGGGCGTGCTCAATGCCCTGAAACGGGTGAGTACTACAAAATGGGCGAAGGCCACATAATGCCTGAATAAATTACCCGTCAGCGCACACTGTAATTAGGTGCTTCTTTGGTAATGGTTACATCGTGGGGATGGCTTTCGATCATACCGCTAGCTGTAATTTTTACAAATGAAGCTTTTTGCAGGGTATCAATATCTTTGGCACCGCAATAACCCATACCGGCTTTAAGTCCACCAAGGTATTGTACTATAACCTCTTCCAGTTTGCCTTTGTAGGGAATCCTTCCTTCGATACCTTCGGGTACCAGTTTCTTAATGTCATCCTCCACATCCTGAAAGTACCGATCTTTGGATCCTGACTGCATGGCTCCCAGCGATCCCATACCGCGATAGATTTTGAATTTCCTGCCCTGGAAGATGATGGTTTCTCCGGGTGATTCTTCAACACCGGCAAAAAGGGAACCGGCCATAACTGAATGAGCCCCGGCTGCAAGTGCTTTTACCAGGTCACCTGAATACCTGATTCCGCCGTCGCCGATAACGGGTACATCACTACCCCGGATAGCGCGGGCAGCATTATGGATGGCAGAAAGCTGAGGAACGCCGACACCGGCCACAACCCGGGTGGTACATATACTCCCCGGCCCGACGCCTACTTTTACACCATCGGCTCCGGCATCAACCAATGCCTTCGCACCTTCACCGGTAGCTACATTGCCACCCACAATATCGATACTGAATTGTTTTTTAGCTTCCTTTATCGCATTGAGAACTCCTTTTGAATGGCCGTGTGCTGTGTCAATACACACAACATCCACGCCAACTTTCACTAATGCATCGATTCTTTCAAACATATCAGAGGTAACGCCAACGGCAGCACCCACTACCAACCTGCCAAACCGGTCTTTACAAGCAAGAGGGAAGTCCTGCAGTTTCATGATATCCTTATAGGTGATGAGCCCTACAAGCTGACCACGTTGATTAACTACGGGAAGCTTTTCGATCTTATGTTTCTGAAGGATGGCTTTTGCCTG
>JBJHCA010000120.1:0-5915 GCA_050485785.1 Saprospiraceae bacterium
GGGTAACCCATTACCATGCTCATAGTTGCCAGTGCGTCAGCCATCATGGCATTGCCCGCAATAATTGACGCACTGAGTACATTGGTTTGTTTGGGGTACCCCGTATGAGGATCTATAGTGTGTGCATACATTCCACCATCGGTAATGTGAAAGTTGCGATAGTTTCCTGAAGTGGCCAGTGCTGTGTTGTCCAGTAAAATAACGGATTCTATATCCTCTGCTTTTGCCGCCGGATCGGGAGTTTGAATGCCAAAACGCCATACCAGCCCTCGCCGGTTTCTGCCCCGCGTTACTATTTCCCCGCCTATATCCACCATAAAATGCTCAATCCCTCTGCCCTCTAGGAACCTTGCCACCTCATCAGTACCGTAACCTTTGGCTATTGCGCTAAAATCAAGCTGTACCCGAGGGTCTGCCTTGCTGATCAAAATACTGTCAGTATGGGAAGTATCAATAATGATAATATATTGCATCCCCACAAAACTAAGCATAGAGTCAATGGCTATACTGTCCGCATGGGCTATGGTCTTACGTCCGGTAAAGCCAAAACCCCAATAGTTTACCAGCGGCATTACCGTAGGATCAAATGCTCCTCCGGATAACCGGTAAACCTCTGCAGATGCCAGAAGGTTAAGGGCCATCCCTGAATTCCTGTGCACCTGAATTTCCGGTGTGGTATTGTCATTAAACTTTGAGATTACTGAGTGCGGGATATAGGTAGACAGCTCATTGTTGACTACCTGCAATACACTGTCAAGATCATTTTTCCTGATCACTCCGTCCACATTCACCAGATTAATCGCATAGTATGTTCCCATTGTTTCTCCCCGGAAAGTATCATACCGGGTAGTCTGAGGAGGTTCTGCACATTGCACAAACACCAGTAATATCAGGGATAACAAAATGCCAATAGGCGCAAAACGCTGCATAATTATGGGTTTAACTTTATTTTCAAACACAGGGACAAACTGTGCTGCCACCAGGGAATGGATATGCCAAAAGCCCGCTGTATATCAGTTTTATCCAATACACTGTAAGCCGGGCGCTTTGCCGCTGTTTCAAACCGATCGGATGAAACCGGCTCAACCAAGGCCTTAATCCCGCTCAGGTCGAATATACTGCAGGCAAAGTCATACCACGATGCCACCCCCTGATTGCTGTAATGATATGTACCCCATCGATGATCATCTGCTTTGATGGATTCCAAAATAGTCCATATGGCAGAAGCCAGGTCATCGGCCAGGGTTGGGCTGCCAATCTGGTCATTGACTACGCTGACTACTTCCTGTTCCCTTCCCAATCTGAGCATGGTATTCATAAAATTTCTCCCTTCCGCGGCATACAGCCAGGAAGTCCGGATTATGATATGCTTCACATTCGAGTTCCTGAGCAGCACCTCCCCTTCCCATTTACTGCGTGCATAAACGTTTTCACAGTCAATCGGGTCATTGGGCTTCCTGGGGCTGTTCCCCTCACCACCAAACACGTAGTCTGTGGAAATATGCACCATGATCGCCTGAAATTGGTCAGCTACTTTTGCCAGGCGACCAACAGCCTCAGCATTAACGGCAAAGGCAATGTCTGAATGGGATTCTGCAAGATCTACATGCGTGTAAGCCGCAGTATTGATAATGATTTTTGGGATCACTCTTTGTGCTGCATTGTCCAGCTTGCGCTCATCGGTAATATCAAGCTGACTTCGGTCGGGCGCATGCACACGGTACCCCGCTAAAGGCTGAGTTCGGAGCAAGGCTTTGCCAAGTTGCCCTCCACCTCCGGTCAGCAGCACGCTTTTTTCTTCACTCATATTGCCCGGTGTTTACTAAATTCAGGCCATAGCTTGTCCCGTTCAGACAAAATTAACGCTGCAGGGTCTGTTTCAGGCCATGAGATATTGAGTTCTTCGTCGTTATACCGGAGCCCTCCTTCAGCAGCCGGATCATAATATTGGTCGCATTTGTAAAATACCAGGGCTGTATCGCTCAGGGTTAGATATCCATGGGCAAAACCGGCAGGTATAAATAGTTGCCGGTGATTTTCATCATTCAGCTCAATACCGTAATGTTGCCCGTAAGTGGGAGATTCAGGGCGTATGTCAACGGCCACATCAAAAATACTCCCGGCCAATACCCTGATAAGCTTGGCCTGAGCAGAGGAACCTGTCTGATAGTGCAGTCCTCGCAATGTGCCCTTTGTAGAGAAGGCCTGATTATCCTGCACAAAGTCGGCCTCAATGCCGTGTAACCTGAATTTTTCCTGCTGGTAACTTTCGTAAAAATACCCGCGGCTGTCGCGGTAGATCACCGGTTCTATCACTAAGCATCCTTGCAATGGTGTCGCAATGGTCCTCATGCCGATCTATTTTTTGCGGATAAATATGCCAATAGGTACGCCGGTAAAGTTGAAATGCTTACGCACCTGGTTTTCCAGATAGTTCTTATACGGCTCCTTGATGTACTTGGGATGATTGGCAAAAAATGCAAATGCGGGAAAATAGGTGGGCAACTGAGTTACAAATTTTATTTTGACAGCCTGGCCTTTGAATGAAGGCGGCGGATAGGCCTCAATTGCCTTGAGCATCACATCGTTCAATTTACTGGTAGCAATTTTCCGCGTCCTGTTTTCAAAAACCTGAAATGCAACCTCCAGCGCTTTATAAATCCGCGTTTTGTCAATGGCTGAAGTAAACACTATCGGCACATCCGAAAACGGGGCAATTCGCTGCTTAAGGGCTTTTTCATAAATTACCGCGGTATGAGTGTCCTTTTCCACCAGGTCCCACTTGTTGACAATAAATACTATGCCCTTGTTTCGCTTTTGTGCCAGCCTGAAAAGATTGAGATCCTGACTTTCAATGCCCAGCTCTGCATCAATCACTATCAGACATACATCTGCTTCTTCTATAACCTTGATGGCCCGCAAAACAGAGTAAAACTCCAGATTCTCATGGACTTTCGACTTCTTGCGAATACCGGCAGTATCTACCAGCAAACAGTGTTTTCCGTATTTTTTGTACTCGGTATGTATGGAATCTCTTGTAGTGCCGGCTATGTCGGTAACAATATTGCGGGTTTCTCCTATCAGGGCATTGAGTAAGGATGATTTGCCTACATTGGGTTGCCCGATTATGGCAAATTTGGGTAGCGTATCCTCTTCTTCTTCTTTTTTGGGTGGCAAAAGCTTGACCACTTCGTCCAGTATTTCACCGGAACCGCTGCCACTGGCTGAAGCCATAGTAAAAAATCGATCGAAGCCCAGACTGTAAAACTCTGATGCCTCGTGGAGATTGTTGTAGTTGTCTACTTTATTCACAATTAGGACCACAGGTTTTTTCTGTTTCCTCAGGATTTCTGCCATCTGCGCATCGAGATCGGTAACACCTGTCTTCACATCCACCAAAAACAATATTACATCGGCTTCCTCTATGGCTATGATCACCTGCTCGC
Organism: Saprospiraceae bacterium; assembly: GCA_050485785.1. Taxonomy (GTDB): domain Bacteria; phylum Bacteroidota; class Bacteroidia; order Chitinophagales; family Saprospiraceae; genus JBJHCA01. The sequence goes on from JBJHCA010000120.1 coordinate 3,447, forward strand.
GGATAGCCTGTTCAAAAACATCTTCGGAATGATCTACAAACCCTCCGGTATCAATCACCGTAAATGGAACTCCGTTCCACTCCGAAGTGCCGTACTGCCTGTCGCGGGTAACACCGCTGAGGTCATCCACAATGGCTTGCTGATAACCCAGCAGACGGTTAAAAAAAGTGGATTTGCCGACATTGGGCCGGCCTACTATTGCTACAACTCCCGCCATGGATAATGTTTAAGCGGCAAAGGTAATGGTTTTAAGCTGCTTTCCGTCATCTATCCGCTTATCGGCTGCCCGTCAAAAAGTTCTTCAAAACAAAATGTTATTCACCAAAATCTCTTCCATGCTGCTTTATTACCGATGCTGACATGTGGATCTAAAATAAATATTCGTCAAGAAGGCCTTTATTCTTGACAAAGCCTGAATAATTCTTTAACTTTGAAGCTATTACCTCATAAATCAAATTTTCTCCCATGAAATCAGTGTTAGACTCCAGAAAAAGTGCCGTAAGTCCGGTAGCAGATACCTTACAGACTGCTGCTTCACCTCTTCGTTCTGCAGCCCCCCCTACCTTGCAACTCAAAGCCGATGATAGCACTTTCGAACCATCCATTCAGCGCCAGGAAGAAGAGGAAGAGCTTCAAATGAAGGCTGATGAGTCCATTCAGCGGGAAGCTGATGAAGATGATGACGAGTAAATTGTTGAATATGGCTGTCTTTTGTTCAGTTACCTGATGAAACCGCCTCCTGCCCTACTGCATGTTGGGCAATTGTTCAAATGCTCCGTTTATGACTCCAACGGCACCCCATGAAAGCTCCGCTGCTTAAACCCAAAAAACCTGTTTCCCGCCTCATCGATCACCATTCCGAACAAGAACCGGGAGTTAAAGCCACCCGGTCATTTCTCCCCCCTCCGGTGATCCTGGCCAGTGGTGCACCCGGGCAAACCATGCAGCAAAAGACGGACACGCCAGCACCTCAAAGCTATTTTACCAATCCGGCCAACTGGCACTATTTTTCAAAAAACAATCCCGTAGCCCAACAAGAAACTAAAAGTGACTCTGTGCAAGCCACCAGCCAACCGGTAATGCAGGGTTTTTTCAAAAAAATTGGCAAAGCTTTTAAATCCGCGGCCAAAGCAGTAGGAGGTGCTGTAACGGGTGCTGTAAAAGCAGTTGGCTCAGGAGCAAAAGCAGTAGGTGGTGCTGTAAAAAGTGCTGTAAAAGCAGTTGGCTCAGGAGCAAAAGCCCTGGCCGGTCTGGCCGGTAAAGCAGCCGGTGGACTTAAAGATCTGATTGGAAAAGGAATCGAAAAGGTTGGAAAAGGATTTTCTACTGTCGTAGGCACCATCAGCAGTATGGGCGGCAGTTTGTGGAATTTTGTCCAGAAAGCGGGAAGTTCAGCCGTTGATATGCTGGGTGGACTTACCAAGCTTCTTCCTGTCGGCGGTGAAGCGCTGATGGGCTTTTTGCAGCAAGCCGGCAGCGGATTGCTCAATAAATTGATGGGCGCCGGCAGTAGTATCTGGGACACCTTCAAGGATGTTGTACAATTAGGTGTTGATAGTGCAATGCCGGTTCTGCAAGGAATTCTTTCAGGAAAAGGCAACTTTATTGACATATTGAAATCCGCCGGCGGTGGTGCTAAAAACTTCCTGTCCGGACTCGTGAAAATCACCTCTAATGCTGGAGTCGGGCTGATTAACTCCATAATCGGTGCCAAAAATAATGTGCTTCAAAAACTGGTTGGCAGCGGCCAGGGGCTATGGGACAGCCTGGTTGGTTTGGTAGTTTCAGGACTTCCCGGCCCCATTGGCGTCATAATGACCATGATTTCAAAAGGTGGGAAAATTTTCAATACCCTCACCACTGCAGGAGGAATGGCCGGTAGTTTTATCAAAAATATTTTTGACATTGGCAAGGGCCATGCCATGTCAGTATTTGAGATATTGACAAGTTATGGCAGTAGCATGTTCGGTAAGGTTAAAGATATTGCCGGGCCGGTATTGGGGAACATTATCGATTATGCCAAAAAGCTTGGTCAACCCGTTTCCGGATTCCTGAAGAAAGTTGTTGGATTTGCCGCTAAGCAAGGTGGCAACGTTCTTGACATCGTCACGGGTGCGGGGTCTGCCATCAAAGACTTTGTCAGCGGAAACCTGAAAAATGTGGCCAATGTATTGAAAAACTCGGGTTCAGCTGTGGCAAAATTTCTGATCAGCGTTATCGGGTCAAAAATTTCAAAATTGATTCCGAAACCTATTAAAAACGCTGTAAAGAAAGCCGGCTCAGGACTTAAAAAAATGGCTTCCATAGGAGGAAAAGTACTGGATGCCATAGGAAAAGGTGGCAAAAAAGTGCTTGCCGGCGGGATTTCTAAAGTTGGCAAAAAGGCAAGAGGACTCTTCGGCAAAGGTGTAGGTGTGATCAAATCACTGGCAGGTAAGGGCAAACAGGCCCTCAAAAACCTGGGTAAGA
>JBJHCA010000120.1:5925-6395 GCA_050485785.1 Saprospiraceae bacterium
TAAGAAATCCCTGGGTGACATAGTTGGCGATCTGGCAGGCAAAGCGAAAAATTTTGCCGGAAAAGCACTGGGTGGAATTTCCAAGTTCGTAGGCGGTGCCATCAGTGCCGGCAAGAAACTCTGGAACACTCCGCTAGGGCAAATTGGAAGTAAGGCCATTTCCAAGATCAAGAAAGTGGGTAAAGCCATTGGTAATACCAAAGTGGGCAAGTTCCTCAAAAAGACCGTGGGCGGTGTAGGCAAAACGCTTAAAGGCGGACTGAAAACAATAGGCAACCTCGGCAAAAAAGCCCTGAAGAAAGTGGGCAGCAATCCCATCGTGAAGAAGATTGTTGGCGGCGTTAAAAAACTGGCCAATACCAAAGCCGGCAAAAAAGTCATCGGCTGGGGCAAAAATGTGGCCGGCAAAGCCAAGAGCCTCTTCGGCAAAGGTGTAGGTGTGATCAAATCACTGGCAGGTAAGGGCAAAC
>JBJHCA010000121.1:0-6277 GCA_050485785.1 Saprospiraceae bacterium
CTCATACACCGATCTGTTAACCCACAATATTAAGATCAATACCGCTGTATTCAGGTGTATTCATCAGGCTTTGTTTCATGATTGACCTGATTGTTACCTTCAGGGTTTATCTTTGCATTTACCTTACCGTGGTATTGGCTGACAAAGATAGGCAATCAAAGTTCTTCCATTTTAAGGCTCAATGGAAAATGTGACAGGCCGGAACCACCCCATGTTACACTCCACAAGCTGGTGAACTTTCCATGCTAAAATGCAACCCATTTAATAGCGAAATGGAAATTTAACTAACGGACTGAGAAAGGGAGTTATGGGCCTCACTCATCGACATTAAAGCCGTGTAACAATTCGGGTCAACAACAATTTGACTACATTTGAAGTGATTTGCCGTTTTTCGATGCAGCCTATGTGGAATGTCATTCGTTTTCGATTGTTTTTGTTGTTTCGCCTGCCTGCTGCTTATTTTGCCAGCCTTCGGCCGGTGCACAGAAGCCTTGAATCTGCAGAAATAGCCATTCGGTATAGTTGGTGGACCAGAAATCCGTTTGGGTCAATTTACTTTGCCTGTCTGGCCATGGCTGCAGAAATGAGCAGTGGTATTCTGGCATGGAATGCCATTCGCCAATCGGAGGTTAAAATCAATATGTTGTTGTCAGGACTTGAAGCTGAGTTTGTGAGAAAATCTACCGGCACCATAATCTTTAAGTGTCATGACGGGCAACTGATTATGAAAGCACTGGAATCACTAAAGAAACCCGGTGATAAAACCCAAGTGATTACCCACAGTGTAGGTATTGATAAAGCCGGCGAGGTAACTTGCAGATTTGTGATCACATGGCACTTTAAAAGAAAGTGAAGTTTAATTGTGCTCTTTTAATGTGGTTTACAACCTGCTTCTATGCATTAATCTGTCCACCGAATACCGGCCGGAGTCCAAAAAGAAAAGTGCGGCGAAACCCAGTGCAAAAAGCATGGCAAACTCCTTATTTCCGTTGGTAGCATGAATGGCCAGCCATGGATCATTGGCATGGATGTACAGTGCTGCCACCAGCATGGTGATCACTAAGGGTACAGATGCCCATTTGGTTTTGAAGCCGATGATTACGGCTATGGCACAGATTACTTCTGCAAAAACCGCCAGCATCAAACTCATCACCGGGGGCATACCCATTACAGTGGCAAATCGAATTTCCTCGGCAAAAAAACGGGGCACTTTAGGCAAGCCATGCCCAAGAAGCATGAATCCTCCAAATCCGACCCTGAGGATAAGGGATGCTATATCCATTTTCATATTATGATCATTGTTGTTGTATGGTATAATACCGAATTTCCATTATGGTTGTTGATGAAAGAAGCTTTAACACTTTGGATAGCGGTAAGAACCTTTTATCAGCCGCGTAGCGGCCCACAAAGAGATATGGAAAATCATAGCCCAACAAGCCATGGTTACCAAAAGTCTACGGTAAAAGCCGGCAAGGATTTCAGGAAGTGGTGATTAACTCAATGCAATGCATGCCAGTCATCAAAAGGGTTGGCAGAAAGGGCAAGGCCTTCTATGGTAGATGAGCCCCTAATCTGATTGATGGCTACACTGAATGCCGGCCCCTTGTGCATGGTGGCAATTTTTGCACCGGTTTCAATTATTGTCCAGTTTTCCCAGGTTGTTTCAACCCCGCCCACCGGAATTACAGATACCCACATCTGCCATGCATAGGGCAGCCCGGCATCATCCACCCGCCAAAGGTAGGCATCACCCGGCGTTACCCCACCACTGTGATAGGTCACCAAAAGGCCGTCTCCCTTTTCATCGGATACAAGTTGGCGCGTGGTGCCCGGGTCGCGGATTTTAAACGGGGCGGCCATCCAGAAGGAGTCGTTGCAAAAATATGACCAGGCGCGCTGTACCAGATCGTTGAGCTCGGAGTTCTGCAGTGGGTCGCCGGCCTTCCAGGCCATGCCTGTAATCGATTCGGTATGAATAATTACGCGGAAGTCATCCCACAGTACTTCCACCAGGTTTTCGTTTTTATCCCAGACATAATGGCGAATGTCCTTAAATGTCCAGCGGATATATCTGGTTTGGATCCAGGCCTCATCATTGACGGCTTCCAATATTTTATCGGCCAGCATTTCTGCGCTATTGCCCTTTTCTCCGGCAGGCAGCGGTTTATGTAGTATCAGGTACGCAAGGAGCAATAGCATGACCAGACCGGCCATGATATAAACCACAATGCGAATCCGGTTCTTCATAATCACCTTTTTGTTTGATAACTAACAGTATGGTTGTCAATTCGTTCAGCAATTGAATCAGTCAGTGCGGTTTTTGGGAAATTTCATGCAAGTAAACATGGCATGTGCGGCAATGGAAAGGCTAAAAATCGCCAAAAAGTGCACCACCCTGGGAACCGAAATTTCGTGGAATTTCCACATCGTCAATGTAGTTACCGCCTACCGGGGTATGGCGGTAAAGCTTTCTCTGCCAATCGGGATCTGAATGCTCTCCACGTGCCGTACTGTGAAGCAGGATATATTCATTCACGGCCAGGCTTGGATTGTAAAAAATAAACTTGGCACTGTTTTGAAACTCGGAAAACTCGGTGTAGGTCCATATTTCATAGGGCGGAGCAGCGGGATCGCTCATTTCCCGGTGAATGTCGTTGGGGGGGCCGTAGCGCAGATATATGATGCCTCTGTCGCTCTGAAAACCGCGGTAAAATGCTGAGCTAAACTCCCTGTTAACAGCATCTACTTTGGCCATGTATTCCCTGAACGGTTTATATGGTGTTTGTGCGTCATACTGCACCCAGTAGCTCAGAATATAGTTCCGCTTGTGCTCCATTTTTCCGTCGCGAAGCAAGGTTTGCACTACGGGTACATTAATACTGCCCACACGCGGCAGCAAGGCTTCCAGGCTGTAATTAACCTCCGCTTCGCTCAGCAGGTCTGCAAACGTGCCCCGGGCATCAACCCCGGCATATTCTGCCAGATCCAGTTGAAGGTAAGGGTTACTTCGCTGGAAAAACTTTTCGGCAGAGGTTACCAGCTCGTTATTGCGGTTGCGCACTTCCACTATCAGGTTGTAATTTCCGCTGGGAACATGGCTAATGTCCATGCGAAGCAATGACGCTCCAATGGCTTGTGGTTCCTGCCTTCTATGCCCGATAAGCACAACGCGTTCATCCTTGTCCAGATGCTTGCGACCTTCGTGTTCAATGTAAAATCGCAGGGCATACTGGTCAGCCAGAAACTGATCCGTGTTGTACACTTCAAGATAGAAGATGAGTTCTTTGGCCTGCCGGTTGTAAAAGCTGTAAGGCAGGGGTTCGAGATAAATGCCGTTTTTAACCAGCGGATGATCCAGCGTACTGCGTTCAAAACTTCGGATCAGTTGTATGTCCGAAATGGTGACTGCATTTTTCTTGAGCCCGGCTTTGATATAATTTCTGTATTCAGTCTGGTTATCGGCATTGTTGTTATCCGTAAGGCTAATTGTAACGGTGAACGCTCCTTCCGGGATGCCAATTCTTTCCATGGTGATCAGGTCGGGAAATGGCTTGCCTTTCTCGATTTTTGGACTGGATAGTGTAAAACGCGTGGCATGAATCACGGTGTTGTGGTCTTCAATTTTTAGCAGGGCATTCACTGAGGCACTGAAATAGGCCGAATCTGCATCGGGAACGTAGCTTACCGACCTGCCTGAAATGTATACAGCCACTTCAACATAATGCTGATCATTATAAAGAAACACTGAGGGGTCAATACTGGCATCAATAGCAGTAATTTCCTGACAGTAGAATAACATTAGAATCGCGACTGCAAAAAGGCTTTTCATATGAATTGTCTGTACTCAGGTTAAACCCTCAGCCAGGCTTGTTGGTTTACGTCTCTTTACCGCGTTGTCCAATTCCCGCATGGATTAACGGCATCTTTACATACCAGCAATTGCCGAAGGTGCTACCGGCAAAGGTAGGCAATGTTGTTCAACATACCCGAGGCAGTTGCGGAATCAGGCTCTTTGGCTTATTCGGGCAGTTATATGTTTCGGTCGACCCTTGGTTTTGAACCGGCAGGACAATAAATATTTCCGGGTTTATGGTATTTATTTTACATTCGCAACATTGCAACCATATTAGAACAGTATGTATCACTTAATACTTTTTGGGCCACCGGGAAGCGGCAAAGGCACGCAGGCTATCAAACTGGCTGAAGAATTTGGCCTGGTCCAGGTTTCTACAGGGGACTTATTTCGATATGAAATCGGCAACAATACTCCACTGGGTATCAAGGCCAAATCATTTATGGACAGAGGCGTACTGGTGCCGGATGAGGTGACGGTAGGAATGCTGAAAAACAAGGTGTTGGCCAATGAAGGTGCAGCCGGGTTTATTTTCGACGGCTTCCCCAGAACCATTGCTCAGGCTGAGGCACTGGACAGTTTTCTGGCTTCGCGCGGATTGGCCGTTGATCAGCTCATAGAGCTTAAGGTAGACGAGGATGAAATTGTGCAACGAATACGATTGAGAGGCGAAACCAGTGGTCGCTCAGACGACAAAGACGAGGCAATAATCCGCAACAGAATTGCTGTGTACCGCAGTGAAACTGAACCCGTGGCTGCCTATTACAAGGCTCAGAACAAAGCATTTACGGTGAATGGTACGGGTACCATTGATGAGATTTTTGGCCGGTTGTCCGAACTGGTCAGGCAAGCGATGACGGTGTGGTAATTATCCCCTGTTTTTTTTGATTTCTTTTTGTTGCACCCCTTGGCCTGCTTGGTTTTAAAAAACAATATCCCGGGGAGCGTGGCTTTTTTTAAATGCTGAACAGATGCTGAACTATGGCAGGAGGTAATTTTGTAGACTATATCCGCATTTTTGTCCGCTCGGGTAAAGGAGGAGCCGGGTCGGCTTACCTTTTGCGCGAGAAGTACAAACCCAAAGGCGGACCTGCAGGAGGTGACGGAGGCAGAGGAGGCCATGTAATTCTGCGCGGCAATTCCAACCTGTGGACTTTACTGCATTTGCGATACCAGAAGCACATTTTTGCCGATAACGGAGAACCCGGGGGCAAAAACAGCCGCACCGGGGCAGAAGGGAAAGATGCCATCATCGAGGTGCCTTTGGGTACCATTGCCCGCGATGCAGAAACCGGAGAAATTCAGGCTGAAATTACCCGTGACGGCCAGGAGGTTATTTGGCTGAAAGGGGGCAGGGGAGGCCTGGGCAATGTTCACTTCAAAAGTGCAACGCGACAAACACCGCGCTTTGCCCAGCCCGGCGAAGAAGGCACGGAAGGCTGGAAAACTCTGGAATTGAAAATTCTGGCCGACGTAGGTCTGGTAGGTTTTCCCAATGCGGGTAAATCAACCCTGCTGGCTGCCGTTTCGGCTGCCAAACCCAAAATTGCGGATTACCCTTTCACCACGCTCGTGCCCAATCTGGGTATTGTTTCTTATCGGGATCATCGCTCTTTTGTGATGGCCGACATTCCCGGAATCATTGAGCAGGCACATGAAGGCAAAGGCCTCGGTCACCGCTTTTTGCGGCATATTGAACGCAATGCCGTCCTCTTGTTTCTCATTCCCGTCGATGCTGAGGATGTCAAAGCCCAGTACGGCATACTGCTCAACGAATTGGAGCAATTCAATCCGGAGCTGCTCGACAAACCCCGGATTCTGGCCATCACCAAGATAGACATGGCTGATACCGAGTGGGAAAACCTGATGAAACCATTACTGCCATCGGATGTGCCGGCTGTGTTTATTTCAGCTGTGTCCGGGTACAATATTCAGGCACTGAAGGACCTGATCTGGGAAGCATTGCAGGATGTGAGAGCCCGGGAAGTGGATGACACACCTGACCCCTTTGCCGATCTGCATTCCGATGAGCCCATGCCGGATGAACCCATTAACCCCTGATCTGTTTTTTGTTTAAACTTAAACGCAATATCATGTTACCCAAACCTATACTAGAAGCCCTGAACAAGCAAATCGAACTCGAGGCTTACGCATCCAACCTTTACCTGAGCATGGCTTCCTGGTGCGATCATCAGGGCCTGGCCGGTTGTGCTGAGTTTATGCACCGCCAGTCAGAGGAAGAGCGGGCCCACATGATGCGCCTGTTCCACTATATCAGTGAGCAGGACGAGCATGCAGAAGCACCTTATGTACCCAAACCTCCACTTAAGTTTGACTCGGTCAACAAGCTGTTTGAAGATGTATTGGCTCACGAGCAGAAAGTTACTCAGGCAATCAATGACATTGTGGCACTGTGTTATAGTG
>JBJHCA010000122.1:0-6165 GCA_050485785.1 Saprospiraceae bacterium
GTAATGCTTCAAACCGGTATGAGAGCACCAATGGGCTTAAAGGTCTTTGGCCCTGATCTGAAAAGTATCGAAGCGTTCAGCCTTGAAATTGAGCAGCTGCTCAAAGAAGTGCCCTCTGTAAAACCCGAGGCGGTTTATGCCGACAGAAGCTTGGGGAAACCTTACCTGGAAATTGATATTGACCGTATTGCCACTGCACGCTACGGACTGAATATTGCAGATGTTCAGATGTACCTGGAAGTTGCTTTGGGCGGCATGCCATTAACCACCACCGTGGAAGGCCGTGAACGTTACAACATCAGAGCCAGATACGCAAGAGAATGGCGTGACAATCCCGAGGCCATAAAGCGCATACTTATTCCTGCTCCTACAGGGCAGCAAATACCACTGGGTGAGCTCGCTTCCATTGAGTATCGTCCGGGGCCTATGATGATCAGAGGGGAGAATACCTTTTTGGTGGGGTATGTGCTTTTAGATAAACGCAACGGGTTTTCGGAGGTCACCGTTGTTGAAGATGCTTCAAATTTCCTCAGAGAAAAAATTGCTGCCGGAGAATTGGTTGTACCGGCAGGAGTGAGTTATCATTTTTCCGGAAGTTATGAAAACCAGGTCAGAGCTGAGAAACGACTGGCTATCGTTGTACCCTTGGTGCTGGCTTTAATTTTCCTCATTCTCTTTTTCCAGTTCCGATCAACGTCCACAGCGTTAATGATTTTTACAGCCATTGCAATGGCATTTGCCGGTGGTTTTTTAATGCTTTGGCTGTACAGCGAAAGCTGGTTCATGAACTTCACCATATTCGATACCAATATGCGTGAATTGTTCCAGATGAAAACCTATAACCTGAGTGTTGCTGTTTGGGTAGGTTTTATTGCATTGTTTGGTATAGCTACCGATGACGGTGTTGTGATCTCTACTTATCTGATGCAAAGCTTTAAGAGGAATAAACCCGTAAATACGGTTGAAATACGCAAGGCTGTACTTGAAGCCGGTATCAGAAGAGTCAGGCCTTGTTTGATGACCACGGCAACCACCTTGCTGGCATTGCTGCCCATTTTAACCTCTTCCGGTCGTGGTGCCGATATTATGATTCCTATGGCTATTCCGGCTTTTGGCGGCATGGCAATTGCCTTAATTACTTTGTTTGTAGTTCCTGTGTTATATGCTGCAAGAGAGGAGTATTTAATTAAAAAAGTGAAAAAGTGAAAAGCAGGTACTTTGTCATCGCGGTATTGTTGACTTTTGCCGGTTTTGTAAAAGGTCAATCTCTCGATGACTATCTATTGTTGGCTGCGGAAAACAACCCCAGTCTCAAAGCCGGGTATTTTCAGTATCAGGCAGCGTTGGAGCGCGTTCCGCAAGTGGGGGCACTCCCTGATCCGCAACTTGGTTTTAGTTTTTTTATCATGCCCATGGAACGTTATATGGGCAATCAGATCGGTACTGTCTCGGTGATGCAGATGTTCCCGTGGTTTGGAACGCTGGAGGCTGCAAGAAGTGAAATGTCCTATATGGCCAGAGCAAAGTTTGAGGAGTTCAACGATGCCAAATCATCCTTGTTTTATGAAGTACGTACAAACTGGTACGTATTGCTTTTACTGGAACAGGAAATTGCCATTACAAAAGAAAACCTGGAATTGCTCAAAACAATGGAGCAAATTGCCCTGGCTCGATTCAGAAGTGGAGCACAAGGCAGTGGCAGTTCCGGTGGTTCAACCGGCATGCGAAGTATGGAGAATCAAACTCCGGCCATTTCAGGCGGTAGTATGAGAGGAATGGACATGCAGAGCGGGTTACCTGCTGGAAGTACCCCCTCACGCAGTATGCCCGCAATGGGCGAAATGGAGAAGATGGGAAGCAGTGGCAGCATGATCAATGTATTGCGGGTGCAAATTGAGATCAACGAACTGCAATACACACTGTCGCGGTTGGAAGAAAGCAGGGCACCAATTGTTGCCCGTTTTAATCGATTACTCAATCGACACAGGCATGAGCCGGTAACTATAGCAGACACTATACTGCAAGCCTCATTGCCTGTTTTGCTTTCAGAAATTCCCGACAGTATAAAATTTAACAACCCCATGTTGAAAATGCTGGAGCAGGAGGAGGCAGCATGGATGGCACAGGGCAGAATGAACCAAAAAATGGGTTTGCCTATGATCGGCGTGGGTCTGGAATATGAAATTTTCAGGCCCAGAGCAGGCAGTGAAAGCATGATGAATGGCAGAAACATGTTAATGCCCATGGCAACGGTCACCATACCGCTTTGGCGAAAAAAATACACGGCTTCTGTCAGGGAGTCTGATTTTATGAGACAAGCAGTAATCGAACAAAGGCAGGATCTCAGTAATCAGTTAATGGTCAATTATGAAGATGCTCTGAATGATTTCCACGATGCCCGTCGCAGAGCAGAATTGTTTCAAAGTCAGGCTTCTTTGGCCGGTCAGGCTTTGAATATCCTCATTACCCAATATACTACAGAAGGAAGCGATTTTGAGGAGGTACTGAGAATGCAGCAACAACTTTTAGATTACCGCTTACAATACCTGGATGCACTTATTGACGGAAATATAGCTGTGGCTATGATGAAAAGGCTAATGGGGAGGTGAAATTCTGATGGATTGATAGTGAGTTGGAAAAATGGGTTGATGAATAATGAATAAAAACAAAATATTATGGAAAAAAGAAATGAAGTTTTAGCGTCGCCATTTGAATTTGCATTACAAACTATAGAATTTAGTGAATTGTTGGAAAATAAAAAGAAACATGTTATTGCAAAACAACTTTTGAGAAGCGGAACTTCACCCGGTGCAAATTTACGAGAAGCACAAAATGCTTCCAGCAGAGGGGATTTTATTCATAAATGTATAATAGCATTGAAAGAAGCAGATGAAACAGAATATTGGCTGCTGTTGTGTAGCAAAAGTAAGAATTACCCGGACACTGGTCATTTGCTTGATAAAGCTTTGTCTCTGAAGAAGTTATTAATAAAAATTATTACTTCATCTAAAAGAATTGAAAATGAAAAAGTCTAATATAAAAAAGTCTAATATAAAAAAGTATGGAATTAGTTTGTTAATTCTTGCGATAGGAATACTTATAGGCAGGTTATTCTTTCCATCCAATCAACTTCAATCAAACCATCAATCTGACACTCAAACTATCCAACAATCAAACCATCAAGAGTACACATGCTCCATGCATCCCCAGATTCGCCAGAATGAACCGGGCAAATGCCCCATTTGCGGAATGGATCTCATCCCATTAGCCGCAAGATCGGGCTTCGGTGAAACCAGTCCATTTGTTTATTCCATGTCACCCGAAGCCATTGCACTGGCCAATGTTCAAACACAGCAAGTAAAGTTTGTGGTTCCCGAACACGAAGTGTTTCTTACGGGCAAAGTGGCCATTAATGAACAGAAAATTGCGGTGATCACCGCTAACTATTCAGGCCGCATTGAAGAGCTGTTTGTTGATTTTACCGGGCAGCCGGTTGAAAAAGGGCAAAAACTGGCATCGATCTATTCGCCTGAATTGGTCACGGCTCAACAAGAGTTAATAGAAGCAGCAAAATTTAAAGACCTGAACCCTGCCCTCTACAATGCTGCCAAAGACAAACTGCGCTTCTGGAAACTCACGGAAACTCAAATCAATAACATTGAAAGCAGTGGAGCTGTATCTGCCGAATTCGATGTTTATGCCGACCGCTCGGGTGTGGTTATCAGACGGGATATTGCAAAAGGCGATTTCGTGAGCAGAGGTCAGGTTTTGTTTGAAACTGCTGACCTGAGCAAAGTTTGGGTTTTACTGGATGCTTACGAAAGTGACCTTCCATTGATCAATGTGGGACAAAGAATTACCATAACTGTGGCTTCACTACCCGGGAAAGAATTTGTTTCCGGTATCGCTTTCATTGACCCGCTGATCAATCCTCAAACAAGAACTGCAGCCGTAAGGGCAGAGTTGAACAATCCCCGGCTATTACTCAAGCCTGAAATGTTTGTCAATGGTAGAGTTAAATCCGGATTATCCCTCCATGAAAAATCACTGGTCATCCCAAAATCTTCGCTTTTGTGGACAGGTAAACGGTCTGTAGTTTATGTGAAGGTTCCCGACGCGGAATTTCCTGCGTTTGAAATGAGGGAGATCACTCTGGGTACTTCTCTGGGCGAGTATTACCAGGTTGTCAGTGGTTTGGTCGAAAATGAGGAAATTGTTACTCACGGAGTTTTTGCCATTGATGGCGCAGCGCAGCTCAGCGGTAATTACAGCATGATGAACCGCCAGGTATCAAGGCGTATTGCTGTTCCCGAAAAGTTCACTGAACAGCTTTCACAGTGGGTCGATCACTATTTTGATTTAAAAAATCATCTGGTGAACTCCGATTTTGAGCAAACACGTTCAACGGCGAGCATAATGCAGGCTTTACTGGCTAAAATTGACATGAGTATACTCGATGAAGATGCGCACACCATCTGGATGGATCACCACAAAAAACTGAAAGAATATATTGACCGGCTCAAGAATGCCGGGGATATCGAAAGTCAGAGAACATGGCTCTCTCCTCTGTCTGACCAGCTTGTGGAAACCGTTGAAATTTTCGGAGTGAGTATTGAAACCGTCTTTGTTACTTTCTGTCCCATGGCTTTGGATGACGAAGGAGCTTATTGGCTCAGTGAAATTGAAGAGGTCAACAACCCGTATTTTGGTGACAAAATGCTGAGATGCGGTGTAGTGGAAAAAACCATCAGAAGCAGGTAAGCCCTTACAATATCGCGGGGAAGTATACCAGTCGAATTCAGCAAGAACTGGCCCCCATCGTAACCCGGACATTCACTTTTCTTCACCCTTCACTGATTTTGCCTGTTGTTTTCTGTATCTCTTTGTGGTGCCGCTTCGCGGCATGGTAGCTTTAGTCGGCAGTGTACCCAATGGCGGCATTCCGCCCAACAAAAAGTTATGTATCATAAAACATCGTGCAAAAAAGAATGAAGCAGCGCTAATTACCACATCACTGTCATTTCCCCCACAACAGATTCCATCCTCGGGCTAAACAACCTCCAACCCGGGCCCGAGCTTTTTGACAAATCCCTGCAGTTTGTCATTGGCCTTTTTTTCAGGCCCCATCAAATCTGCTATGGTCACGCGGTTTAGTACCTCGTCAACGGAAAGCTGTACCACTTTCCACAGTGACCTGAGCGTACAATCTGTTGAATTGGTACAAATCCTGAACTGACCGCTGTGGGCATGGCAAAAGGACTGGTCAAACAGGGTGCCACCCAGAGCATTCAGTACTTCACTCACCTGGATATCGCCGGGCTTGCGATTGAGGATGTACCCGCCTTTTTGTCCGCGAGTACTGCTAATGAGGCCGGCAATGCGCAGGGTGCGGGTCAGTTTGGCCACGTATGATGAGGAAATGCCTTCCATTTCACTCAGCTGAAAAATGCTGAGTCCTTCCTGTGGATCGGCCTTGGCGATCTGGATCATCATTCTTAAACCGTACTCGTCCTGCGATGAAATTTTCATACTCCTGTTTTTCCTTGTTCTTGTTTCCCTGCTATCCGCCGGATAATGCTCAAAACATATCCAGGGCAAACCGGGCCTCTTCACTCATCAATTCCTTGTTCCATGGCGGGTCATACACTACGTTGAGCTCAACATCACGCACACCCTCCACAGTCATTACTTTTTGCTGAACCTCCATGGGAAGGGCATCTGCAACGGGGCACATGGGCGATGTCAGCGTCATTTCTATGTACACTTCTCCGCTATCCTTCACCTCAATCTGATATATCAGTCCCAATTCGTAGATGTCCACCGGAATTTCGGGGTCATATACGGTTTTTATGGCCGTAATGATTCGTTCTCTTATTTCCTCTTTCTCAATCATAACCTAGGCTTCAAATTGGCTTGCCTGCAAGGCAACACCATACATTTTCATTTGTTTGATCATGTTCACCAATCCATTGGAGCGGGTTGGTGACAAGTGCTCTCTGAGGCCAATGCGATCGATAAACCACAGCTCAGCTCGGGCAATATCATCCGGTTTGTGGTTCGACAATACCCTCACCAGCAGTGCAATGATGCCTTTGGTGATCACGGCATCACTGTCGGCGGTGAACACCACCCGCTCATCCTCCATGGCTGCGTGCAGCCATACCC
>JBJHCA010000123.1:0-6162 GCA_050485785.1 Saprospiraceae bacterium
AAAAATCCGCCTGTCTTAGCAGTATATCATGATCCGACATGGCCTGTAGATTGTGATATACGTATTCGAAGTCCGGTATATATTTCAGCACATTGGCATCCATGCCTTCATACAATGACCGATGGGTATGATATTCC
This sequence comes from Saprospiraceae bacterium, assembly GCA_050485785.1. Taxonomy (GTDB): domain Bacteria; phylum Bacteroidota; class Bacteroidia; order Chitinophagales; family Saprospiraceae; genus JBJHCA01. Next base: position 138 of record JBJHCA010000123.1, read on the forward strand.
CACTTTTCCCTGCCATGATAGAACAATACCGGAATAATGGGTTTTAACTTTTTAGCTCTGTTTTTGATCTGATCCATCAAAGCCAGGAAAATGTAATGTCCTTGCTGAACGGTGACGTATTTATCGGCTTTTGATTTGTGCTCCAGCAGGATAGATGCATAAGCTGATGACTTGCCGGAACGCAGTTTCACTTCGAACACCACATCGGCTAAAAACTCCCTGAGGTCATGGTTTACAAAGCTTTTGTTAGCGTGTTGGATTGTATTGAGGTCAAGCTGCGCCAACAAATCGGCCGGCAGGGTGACTTCAAAATACTCCCTGGCATTGTCCACATTGGCAAACATGGCTTTGATAAACCGGTCGTGCTTCTGATATTCTTTGCTCATGAGGTGAATATAGGAGATTTTTTATTATGATTGGTTATTGGGTTGGAATTCGATGGGTCGAATGCCAAACCATAGCCCGGTAATTAAATTCGGTAACTTTAGCTAAGCAATTTGTTAACTATTGGATTTCGCACATTGCGACTTCCTTTCTTTTACCTCTTTTTCTGTTAACTGCAACATTAAGTCTGATGGAATAAGGCTTCTCGTTGCGTTTGACTTGTTTATTTAACCGTCTTATTTCTACTTTACACATTTCCGCTAAATCTCTATCCATCATCACTTTTTGTCTCTAAGGGAGTAGATCTTATTGATTACCGTTCTATCGGCAACTGAATTCTGAATGTAGTTCCTTCTCCCGGCAGGGATTGTTTGACGAACAGCTTACCCTGATGATAGTGATCGATGATTCGTTTGGATAAGCTGAGGCCAAGCCCCCAGCCTCTTTTTTTTGTTGTAAACCCGGGTTGAAAAATGCGTTGTTGTATCTTGGGTGATATACCACGGCCACTATCGCTTACATCGATGTAAACGTAGTCGTTGTCTTCAAATACATCAATCTGAATGACGCCTCTTCCGTCCAGGGCATCCAATGCATTTTTAAACAGGTTCTCCAGTACCCAGTTAAACAAGGGAGCATTCAGCATTACCTGAATGTTCCGGTTTTCCATGTCGGGCAAAATAAACTTGACCTTGCGCGGTGCACGGCTGCGAATGTAACTGATGGCTTTCTGCAGTTCTTCATACACATTGTGAAGTTCGCGTTCGGGCATGGAACCGATTTTTGAAAAGCGCTCGGCAACAGTTTGCAACCGGTCAACATCTTTAGTTAGCTCCCGGGCCATCATATCCTGTTCTTCGCGGTTGAGGGGCTGAGTGCGCATCAGTTCAACCCAGGCCAGCATGGCAGATATGGGTGTGCCCAGTTGATGTGCGGTTTCTTTGGCCATACCCACCCAAAGGAAATGCTGCTCGGCTTCCTTATCGCTGCGGTAAAAAAACCAGGCCAGCATTATAAACAAGGCTGAAAGCAGCACCACCGCCGCCGGAAACCATGTGAGATACTGCAACAATATGGAGTCTTTATAGTACACATATTGCCTGAAATAATCAGTTCTGATCTCTATGGGTTCGGTACCGGAAGCCTGTAGCGCCTGTAATTCCCGCTCCAGAAAGGCAAAGTCCTTGTCCTTCTGCTTGCCGAAATTACTGCCCGAAATGATATTACCGTTAAAATCTACCAAAATCATAGGAATGGTGGTGTTACTCTCAAGAACACTGAGCACCAGATCCAGATACCGGCTTTCGTCGAGCTCTTCGGTCATGGCTGCAGCATTGGAAGCTTTGGCCCAAAGTTCTATCCGCTGCTTTTCGATGTCTCTGATTTCCCCGGCCAGGTAAGTGCCGGCGGCAAATGTGGCCAAAACGATGATCACCGCACCGGCAAGTAATACAAACTTCCAGGGGCGACTAACCCGGGGTGAACGGTTTTTTGTGCGATTAATCATCAAAATCGATATACTCTAGATCGTCACCTTTTTCTGCTGCCTCCAACAAAAAATCGAAATTATCGATTTTAGCGGGAATTGAGTGAAATTCATCCTGAATAGCGGGAATTTTATTCTGAAAAAGATGGTTGAGCCTGTGTTCGTGGCGCACCCGGTTCTGCGATGATTGTTGAAATTTGTTTTGTACAAAGCTCCTGTCAGCCGTAAACTGGTAATTATCGGTAGTGCCGTAAATGCGGTAGAACAGAATGAGGCCACCATTGGAAGCCGGCAGGGTCTGACCTGCATTTCTGAACGGGTTCATCCGGTTGAGAGCTATCTGGCCTGCATTAACGGCTACCTGGTAGTCGATGCGATGATCGTACAGGTGCTCTCCCGATAGCGTAATGTTCATGGCATTATTCTGGATAAACATGGCGGGAATGCGGAATGTGAGGTTGGAAAACTCGAGAATGTTGTTCATGCTGACAATCTCAATATTCTTCAAATCCGATAATCGGGCGTAGTTGGCAAAGGACTCGAACATTTCCACATTGCGAATTCTTCCGTTTTGCAACTGAAGATCTGCCAGCACCTCAAGCTTGTGCATATCAAAGTTGCCGGCTGCATCCCAAACGGCTTTTACCCATACTCTCCCTCCCAGTGCACCGGAAACATGCCGGTGTGTAATATGTTGCTGACCAAAATCCTCGCATTGCCTGAACAACTCGGTAGCGTTAACTGAGTAGGCTCTTACAGCCAGTTCCAACTGCCCTGTAGGTTCTTGTTTGTAGCTGCCCGCCAGGCTGAGCTGGCCGTCCATCCCTTCCAGTCTCACATCCTCAAATCCTATCATCGCCGGTGAAAAAGTAACCTTCCCGGTCCAGTTTTGGGTTTCAACTTTGTTCCAAGAAAACGCATTGATACTGACGTCCATACTTCCGGTTAGCAGTTCGAGGAGCGGGGTGCTTTCTTGTGTGTTGGCAATGGAGTGGTCACTTTCGGTAGCTGCCAGTTCGTTCCACGTCTCAAGCAGTTCGTCCAGCTGAAGCAGGGCAGCTTGCACATTGCCCTGCAAAGCGATGCCGGCAGGTCTGGCTTTCTGTAATAAATATGGCCAGGGCCGGGAAATGCTGCCTCGGGTAACAAGGTTTATGCCCGGGCACACAAAATGTAATCCATCAAAATCAATCTGATTCCTGTGTAAAACAATCGTACCCTGAGGAAACTGAAACTGTCTTTCCCGATACCTGAATGCCACCTCGCTGCTGCTAATACTACCGGATATGTTGCCGTCAAATGGAGTAGAAGGATCCACCCAGGCATCCAGAGAACCCGAAATGCTCAGGTCCTTGATTTGCAGCATACCTGCAGGGGCCAGTAACGTTTCGTTTTGCAATAAAGCCAGCAGCGCTTCCGTACTGATCTCACCGTTCCACCGGGTCCGGAATACAGGCTTGTCGAGTCCTTCGAGAGTAAAATTACCGCTGAATGGTTGGTTTCCTGCCATCAGCCGTATTTGACTGATATCAATTTTTCCCTTTCTTATCGGTTGGTCAGCGGGTAGGGTGATGTTTCCTTGTAGGATAACTTTTTTTAGGGGGCTGTTCAGCCCCGGGTGGCGGAGAGATCCGTTTTCAAGGCTCAGGTTCAGGTTTAATTCCGGCGCAGTAGTTGATGTAAAGCGACCGTGGTATCGACCTTGCAGTGTCAGGTTGCCTTCACTCTCCCACATCTGTACCATGGTGACATAGCTGGGTGGGGTAGTCAGTAAAAGATCCCGGATGTTGAGCCTGTCGCCTGAAAAAGTTAGATCAAACCGGCCGTCCTGCCCCCATCCGGCCTCTCCCTGTACCTTGATGCTGCTGTCGTTTATTCGGATGCTGAATTGCTCCGCAATGGTTTTACTTTCGTTCAGGTCAATTTGAAGTGTGCCTGCCATGTGAAACGGCAGCTCTTCAAGCCAGCTGGAACCGGAGGCCATCACCTGCCTGCAAATGAATGCAGCATCGGCTTTCAAGTTCAGAATATCGCGATGGTAGCTGCCCGAGAATGCACCTTCCTCCACAAAGAGCAAAACATGATGATGGAGTCGGGCATCGCGGTAATCCAGCGTCAGGTTTTGTACCTCTATGTTGTTAAAATTCCAGTTGATGTCGTATTCCGTATGCGTGGTATCGTCTTCAGTCGTGTCCCAGATCAAATAGTTGGCATCACCCTGTTCGTTAAAATGTATATTGAGCCAGGCGTTTTTTATGCTTATTTTCCGTGTATTCCATTGCCCGGTAAACAAGCCCCTCAAACCCAAAACAATATCCAGTTTCTCGGCATGCAGTAAATCCAGGCCATGTGCAGCCGGAATGCTCACCTGTTCTATACCAGCAGTGATAAACGGAAAATTGGAGAAGAATGACAGGCTCACCTGGCCAAACTCAGCGGGTTCTTTGAGATTTTGGTTAAGCTGATTGACGGCATATGTACCTATTGCATCCTGCCTGGCTATGGCAAATGCTAGTCCTGCAATCAGCAGTACAACCCCTGCAATCAGCAAATACTTCAATACCCTGATAATCCCCATAATCAATGCAAAAATATGTAGCACAATGGTTCCATTCAAACGACTTGATGCCTTTTAGGGTATATCGCAAATTAAATTAAAAAAATGTCTTCAGCTATTGGATTATTATTGCACGGTGTTCTATATTTGCACTCGCTTTTGACCAACGGGCCAAAAGCCATCCAAGAAACAGGGCGATTAGCTCAGCTGGTTTAGAGCACCTGCCTTACAAGCAGGGGGTCGTTGGTTCGAATCCATCATCGCCCACTACCTGAAAATCAAGCGGTTACGTGCAAAATGTAGCCGCTTTTTTTATGTCTGAATTTTAGCATTTGCAAGCAATTTGCAAGCAAAATTGATTTTAGTGCAAAAAAAAGCCCACCGGCGACAATAATAAACCAGTGGGCGGAACATGACAAAGATAGATTTTTACGATGCTAAAATGCATCCGGTATGTCTTCTGGTTTCTTTATGTCCAGAGTGATAATAACAGGGTGGTTTGATTTTACTTCAATTTCATTTTTTTGGGTGTTGTATCCTCTGTCTTTGCCTTTGTTATCTAAAAAGTATTTTATGGCAGGAAAGTAATTGTCTTCTATACAGTCCATGAGTTTTGATTCTACATGATCCAAGATTGATTGTTCGGCTATCTCTACTTTCTTTTTGAAGTTAGGTTGTTTGCACCAACTATAAAATGTAGGCCGGCTAATACCTGTTGCCTCACAAGCCTTACTGATGTTACCTTTAAATGTTATTAAGTTTTGAATTAAAATGTCTTTTTTTGCCCTCTTCATTTTGATACTATTTTTGTAAGAATTGTAAATTTGGTTATGTTCAAATTTGGGCACTTATTTCTGTTATACAACAAGTTGGAAATTGCCATTTTTTGCACTTAGAATTTCCTGCCATTTTGCGGCTAAGATTTGGATAGATTCAGATGTGTAATTTTTTAGAACCTCGTTGTAAACTTTCCGGCTGCGATTAAGTGTATTTCTACTAACTTTCCTCTTCCAAAGATTCAACCTTATAGGGTCGTTAAATAGTGCCATGATAGTAATTTCTTTGGCGGTTAAATTAGATTCCGTATCCGGTGGTGCTGTAATTTGATTTATGGTATTTGTGATTGAGGCTTCCAAAGCCTTTAATGTCTTTGCCTGTAAAATGTTCTCCGTTGTCAAGTCAAAGGGTAGCTTTAAAAACGATTTGTTCAAATAGTTGGCACTGCCTGTTATTTCTAAGCGTAAAGTTTCCGGTATGTCAAGCCGGTACTGCTTTTTGACTTGTTTAGATTTATCGTAAATTTTGATTGCGTACTTTGCAAAGAACCACTTGTAACCGTACACAATGTTTTTTCCTGACTTCCGCACTGGGACACCCAAGTTCAAAATCCGAACAAAAGTTGAACTTGTCGTTGTTCCTCAGTCAAAATAATAGTCTTTCTTATTTTTTCATTATTTGGGGTTAAGGCGCTGATTTCGTGTATGTTTTGGATTACCTCGATCACTTTTTCTGGGCTTAAGTTTGATTTCTTTTGTTTCAACTGTCTTTCTAGCTCTTTATATATCTTGTAGGCTACAAAATTTAAGCATATGTGTGCT
>JBJHCA010000124.1:0-5447 GCA_050485785.1 Saprospiraceae bacterium
GTGATGGTGACTTCGGCCATGGACGATGCCCGCCTGTTTTTATTGCCGTTAAAAAGCAGGCTGCTCATGCGGTCGCTGCGGAGTTCTTTACTGCTTTGCTCGCCCAGTACCCACCGGATGGCGTCTACGATGTTGGACTTCCCGCATCCGTTGGGTCCTGCAATACCGGTAACGTCCTGATCAAAACGGATAAGGGTTTTATCGGCAAAGCTTTTGAAGCCTTTTATTTCCAGTTGTTTGAGCTGCATGGCCGGCGGTGCGTTCAGTTTAGCCTGCCAAATGTAAGGCAAAAAACGGGGTGATTGGGTTCTATTCTCAGGGAATTGTGGAATCATTTACAGCGGTAATGTGCTCCGGCATTGGGCAGCCTTTATTCATTGTGCCGTTCGGAAACATTGTTCTACTTTTGTGGCCGGCAAGTGTTAACTACTCATGATGATCAGGGCAAGGGAACTGCATAAGTCATACGGCGACCTCAAAGTGTTGCAGGGCGTTAATCTCGATGTGGAAAAGGGCGAGATCGTCAGCATCATCGGCAAGTCGGGTTCCGGCAAAAGCACCTTGCTTCATCTTCTGGGCACGCTGGATGCACCCGATAGTGGCAGCATTACCGTGGAAGATGTGGATATTTCCAGTCTCAAACCCAGGGAGCTGGCACGATTCAGGAATGAACGCATCGGTTTTGTGTTTCAGTTTCACTACCTGCTTCCTGAGTTTTCAGCACTGGAAAACATCATGATGCCCGGGTTGATCAAAGGGGGCAAGGCATCTGCTTTGCGTGATGAAGCTGCAGAATTGCTCCGCTTGCTTCAAATGGAAGACCGTGCAGAGCACAAGCCCTCAGAGCTGAGCGGAGGTGAACAGCAACGCGTGGCCATTGCCCGTGCCCTGCTCAACAAACCGGCTGTGGTTTTTGCCGATGAACCATCGGGAAACCTGGACGCTCAAACATCCGATGAACTCCACAAGCTCATCAGACAATTGCGCGATACCATGCTGCAAACTTTTGTAATCGTAACCCACAACCCGGAGCTGACCAGACTGAGTGACAGGGTTCTCGAAATGAAAGACGGGCAGCTCTATATCCCAGAGTCGGGTCGGTAACTACTCCGACAGATACTTTACCAGCTTTGATTTGATTCCGCCCGATGGCCTTTCTGCCGAAGGTTCAAGGACTGTGCCGTTTCGGTTGAGCAGAATAAACCGGGGTATGCCATTGATGTTAAAATACCTGGCCATTTCTGCTTCCCACGCTCCTTCGGCATACCAGTGTACGCCTTTCATGTCTTTTTCGCGCACCATTTTTTCCCAGGGCTCCCGCTTCGCATCGATGGATACAGTAAGAAACACGACATCATCATCCATGAGCTCACCGTACAGTTCATCCCAGTGCGGATGTTCAGCCAGGCACGGGCCACACCATGTAGCCCAAACGTCCATATACACTATTTTGCCATGCAGGTCACTAAGGTGTACCACATTGCTGTCGAGGTCAGTAAAAGCAAAGTCAGGTACGGATTTGCCGGGCATGATGTGCGCCCATTCCTGCATGACAGCCCTCAGCCGGTTTGCATAATATTCATTCTCAGTGGACTCCAGAAATTCGTGGTACAGTTCATCAACATGGCCGGGACCCATGTGGGTCAGGTAACTGCTCAAGTGATCAAACCGAAGGTATTCTCTCACCTCCGGTTCGGGAAAAACCTGCGGCCCTATAATGTCAAGCGCGTGCATCCAGAAGAAAGGTATCTTGACAAATGTTGAATCCGCTTCCCTCAGCTCATCTACAGCCATGTTGTACTGATGCTTGATGACATCCCTGAACACCGGAAAAATGAGAAACCGGGCATCACTGTTGGGCAGGCTCCTGAACATCATGTTGGCTTCTTCCACGGGAAAGTTCACCTCCTCGTCCTCTTCCAGACCGGCGGCATGAGGGTGATACATAGGGTACAATACATTCCAGTGGGGCACCTTGTAGGCCGTATAAGTAGCTTCGAGCATCAGAAACAGATCGTCCACATTGCGCTGACGCACCAAAGCCCGGTGAAGCTGTTCCAATTCTCTTCTGACGCTGTCAATGCGGTTGACGTAATCTTCAAAAGGAAGTTTGTAAAATTCGCGCCACTGATGGGTCTGATATTTGCGCAATATGGCATTGCGCTCATGGAGGTAGGATGCTTCCGCACTCCGGTCACCGCTTGCACTCATCGTGGTAGTGAAATCATCGGCCTGGGCACGTAAAAAAATGCTGTCCCCGGGAATCAGGAACAAAGATGCCACGTTCCTTCCAATGCGCACGGAAAAGTAATCCGGGCGATGATGTTCAAAGGTGATATGGAAGTTTCCGTCAATGTCGGTGCTGTCGCGGGTCACTTCCAGATCGGCCTGTACTATGACGGGAAGCTTTCCTCCGTCTTCGATATGACCGGCTATAATTATGGTTCCATGATGATGTCCGGACACTAATGGCATAAAAGCCACCGTGAAGAAACCGACGAGTAAGGCAGTAAAAACGAAGTTCAGTTTGAGCATGACATTGATTTTTTGTGTTTAGATTTCCTGTAAATATAGTTACACAAGCTTGATTATCACATGCATTTACGACAAATTGGCGGATCTGCCCGAAAAACTGTTACTTTCGCTGTGCCAACTGGAATTATGAAGCTTCATCCCCGGATACTTTCATGGTGTCTTGTTCTGTCGGTTGCCGTATTGGTAAGCTGGCTGCAGTGGAACAAAGGTGTTCATGTTTACAGCACGGGAGAGTACACTTCGGTCAACAACTACATAATCTTCAGCAGTGCATTTGATCATCTGATTGAAGGCCGCGATCTTTACGCTCCGCATCCCGACAAGCACCACGACCTGTTTAAATACAGTCCGGCATTTGCACTGGCTATGGGCTTTTTAGCCTGGATGCCGGTATTGCCCGGTTTTATGTTCTGGAATTGTCTGAATGCTTTGTTGCTGCTGTGGGTATGGTGGAAGCTACCCATTCCGGACCGGCTGAAGCTGCCGGGTGTTTTGCTGTGGCTTCCGGAATTGGTGATCAGCCTGCAAAATGCCCAAAGTAACGGGCTAATGACGGCAGCCATTATGGGGACCTGGCTGATGTATGAAAACAACAAGCCGCTAAGGGCGGCCGGCTGGCTCAATGCCGGCGTGTTTATCAAGCTTTTTGGGCTGGTGTCGGCCGTTTTTGCTGTAATGTACAAACCAAAGCTGCCAATTGTGGGCCATGCTCTGGCCGTAGCATTGTTGCTGGTTCTGGTACCGGTAGTGGTAACCGGCCCTGATGGACTTACTGAGCAGTATCTTTCATGGTGGGCCATGCTCAGAGCCGATGCACCCGGACCCTTGCCTTTGTCAGTGCCGGGAGCTGCCGGCCTTTGGTCTGATGGCAGCATGGTGATGTACGGGGTGCAGTTTGCCGGACTTCTATTCTTGTTGATTCCGCTAATGCGACACAAGATGTACAGTTACAGACTGTATCGCCTGTACATGTTATCGCTGGTATTGATGTGGGTGGTATTGTGGAACCACAAAGCCGAGTCTCCCACTTACATCATAGCTGTAGCCGGGGCTGTTGTGTGGATTTGTTTAAAACCGGCCAATGCAATTCGCGTATTCTTGATGATTTTGGTGGTCATTTTTACCAGCCTCAGCCAAAGTGATCTGTTTCCTGCCACCTGGAGAACGGAGTTTTTTCAACCGTATCTGATCAAAATGTTTCCCTGTCTGCTCGTTTATGGCGTGGCCTGGGCAGAGGCAATGGTCATGAAGCCGTCCGGAAGTGATTTATCAGAAGCCTACATCCAAAAAACTACAGGGGAAACTTTTAAGAGTAGTGCTACTCCTTAAGTTCCCCTGAGCAGGTTAATTTTTGTCCTTCAGGCAGGATGGGATTATTCAGGCATCCATTCAAAAATGATGGCTTCAATGGTAGTTTCGCCTATGTTTTCAACCCGGTGTGTCCAAGGCTCGTGATGCAAAACATAGCCGTCGGTGATTTCGACTTCGTTGTACTTGTCACCCACATGGATACGGGCTTTACCTCCGGAAAGGAAGTAAACCGTTTCGAAATAGTGGGAGTGCATATTGTCGGATTCACCGGGGGGCAGTTTCATGTGGATCACGCGCATCTGATCTTTTTCCGATAGCAGTTTGTAATGCTCGGATGCAGCTTCGGTGGCATCGATGTAGTGCTCCTTGGCCGGAATTACGGCATCCAGGCTCATGCGCTCAAAAATGATGGCATGTATGGACTCGTCACCGATGTTTTCTACACTGTGCGTCCAGGGCTCATGATGCAATACATAGCCGTCGGGCAGATTGACTTCCATTTCTTCATCACCTACGTAAATCCGGGCACTGCCACCTTTGATGAAGAATACGGTTTCATGCATATGGGAGTGAGTGGCATCGCGTTCACCGGCTGGCAGGTACATTTCCACAAGGCGCACCGGGCCGCTTTCTGACAGAAGCCTGTAATGTTCTGCTGCCACCTTGGTGGCATCCAGGTATTCACCCCCGGAAGGGGCTGCAGCGTGATCATGAAGGTGGTGGTCGTGGTTTGCTCTTTCTGAAGTGGCGTTCTCGCATGACCATGCGAAAATTGCCATGGCTACAATGAGCAGGCTTAAGGTAATAGTTTTCATAGTCGTCTATTTTTGGTCAATGAAAAATCGACATGAAAGTCAGCACAGAAGTATAAAACCTACTGTATTGACAAAAGCAATAGGTGCAGAGTAAGTAATAGCTTCTCCTGTTGACGAAGTGCAGTGTAGATGGCCCGGTTGACTATTTCCAGGGTATAAACCCGAAACGGGAAGGTAAATGTATTGAATATTTTGCTACAATAAAAATATAAAAGCAATTATTTCGGAGGCGCCCCTTGGGCGAGATGAATGTATGGATTTTGGCTATGGGGACCCCAAGGGGCCTGGCGCATTTTTTGTTGGTAGCCTTGCGCTTTCTTGCAACCAAGGCCACAAAAAATGTGACAGGCCGGAGCTACCCCATGTTACACTCCACAAACCGGCGAACCTCAGAAGCCAATTGAAAGAACGATGTAAACAGTGTAGCTTAAATCGGACACTTATATCAAAACAAAAAGCTATCCATAATAACTAACCCGGGTATGTAAGCATCAGAAAAATGCGGATCGGTTTCCCGGGCCGGACATTGTTAAAGATACTGCTGTTAAAAGTGTGAATCAATCCGGTAAACTGACGCCGTGCTGATCAAACTGCAGAACTCTTTGGGTCTGGTTGCGCTGAGTAACATCAGCAGCGGTATTTTCGAGGCGCAGCACACCGCGCGGACAAACTTCAGCACAGATACCGCAGCCTACACAGGAAGCCCTGATCACATCCTGACCGCGCTGTGCATACCACCGCACATCAATGCCCATTTCGCAATACACCGAACAGTTGCCACAGGAT
>JBJHCA010000125.1:0-5076 GCA_050485785.1 Saprospiraceae bacterium
ATGGCTTTTTTCTCTGCCTTGAATGACATTTTTTCTCGCCCGTTCTGCTAAGGCGGATTTTGTATCATTCACTCATTTTTAGCATTGTCAACTTTGACGTACACACGCAATCAGCACAGACAATTGGTCCGATTTTCCGGCGGCCTTGGCCTAATACGGTGAAGGCCGGTCTTTTTGGCTTTAGTCGTATGGCGACATTATCGCAGCGCCTATGGGATTGCTAATTTGTGAATGAAGATGACAACAAAGGCTAAGCATGATGGTGACACACACCGTGAAAACGGCATAATGCGGTCATATTTTAGAAAATGGCTACATTTGGAGGTCAATGACACAACACATGAATTTTGAGGATTACCCTGTAAAGCTGAAGCTGAGGATTGACTGGAGCGAGCTGGATTATTTCGGGCATGTTAACAATGTGAGTTTTTACAAATACATTCAGGCGGCACGGGTCAATGTTTGGGACCGGGTGGGCATGAGGCAGTACCACCTTGACCACAATGTGGGACCAATGTTGGCAGAATGCGTGTGCCGTTTTAAACGACCACTGTTTTTCCCCGGAGAGGTTACCATACACAGCCAGATTGCGTTTATGAAAAACACCAGCTTCGGATTTGAGCACATCCTAACCAATGAACGGGGCGAAACCGCTGCCGAAGCAAACGATGTGATGGTGATGTACGATTTTAATGCCGACCGCAAAATGAGCATTCCATCAGAATTCAGAGATCTTTTCAATGCGTTGTAAAACGCACAACAAAGAGATATATAAAAAGAAAATGCAGACCCAGGTCATATCGCTCTTCCCCTGCAGCTTAAAACGAATGGTTCACCGTAAAACACCAATGATGAGCAAGGGCAGGGCTTTAATTCAACACATAAAAAGGTATGGCTTTTTATACCAGGTAATCCTGTTGCTGACTCTTTGCCCCTTATGGATGCAGGGACAGCAGAATAGCGGTTTACGTGCATGGACGGACGGCCCGCTGACCTGGGAAGACTTTAAACAGGATAGGGCAAAACCCCAAAATTACAGTTACAGGTTTTATGTTGACTTTGTAACGGAAACGGTACAAAAGACCCGCAATGATACCATATTCCGTTATTTTCATGCCAAAGCGGTGCTGGATAATAACCTGACTTTCATACAGCCGCAATACAGAACCATGGACAATCTGAGGCTGTTCCAGCTCATGTTTGATGCTGCCGAACTGGAATGCAGAAAGTTTCGGCGACAGCTTCATGCTGAAAACCGCAGGAATTTCCACTGGCTAAGCCGGACAAGGATAGAAGAGATGCGGCGGAAGATGGAGAACTACATGGTTGGTAGTTTCCCGCTACCTGATCCGTACTTACTGGACATGTGGGAGCAGAATATGGATAATATGCTCAGGGTGGATGAAGGCAATCCTATACCCAGTTTCCGGGCAGCCAAGTTTGGAATGGGATACCACCTTAGCCTGGGTTTTGATCAATATCCCCCCCGTGCCTCCGGTTATTTTTCGCCTGTGTACCACATCGGAATGGGCTTTGATCTCATTTATCAGAACTGGTATCTGCTGCCTTACTATACCGTGGGATTTTATACTGTAACCAATGAATCAGAAGCGTATCCCGGGTATGAAAAAGGCAGTAAGAATACAAACTTCCTAGGGGCGGTTGCCATCGGATACCGTGTAGCTGACCTCCACAGGTGGACTGCAGTGCCTTTTGGGGGCATCAGTTATTTTGCTCCCGGCAATCCACCGTCTGAGGAAGGAATTGAACACCGGGCTTTCCCCGACGGAACAAACCTGATAGCAGGATTTACCGTAGACCGGAAATTTAATCACAAAGTTAATTTTGGCTTTTTGCCCAATTTGAGAAAACGAGAATACAGTCACAATGCAGTAAGGCTGCGGCTGTTTGGGATGTACAACCACGGCGATCACCTGTTTTCGGGCACTTCACTTCATCTGTCACTGGCATGGCTCACTACCGGACGCAGAATTTACGTCGATTAGGTTTTGGCTAAGTTTAGATTAGATGGGTGGTAATTGGGTTTACGATGCAAATCATTTTGCTCGTTTTATGCTCACACAACACGAAAACCAGCAGACAAACTCCTAAAACTTCTGGTACCACATTTAAACCATTCCCCGCTCATTTTGTCGCCAACCGGCACTTAACGCAAACTTAATTGACTGGCCCATGGAAATGGTGTATTTTCACCCTGAATCATGTCCATGTCACAACCGGCAAATATATATACAGCGACAGGGCCGCTCATCCATGGCTCGCATTGACTGCATCCGAGTTATTTATGAGCGTAATACGTCCATTATACAGTTGATCAATTGGAAAAATCAAATCCCAATCTTCACCCCACACCAGGTTTCCATTTTCAATATAAAAGCTTTTAAAATTATCAAAATCAAGGTATTGCTGAACCCAATCTACATTTGTAGCTATCAAAAATGGCTCAAAGTCAACTTCTTTTATAGCTCCATCAGAAAACTCAATACTTAACCTGTATTGGTTAATATACCTTGCACTAATCACCTTTACAATGGGGTTCATAACCTGGTATTTATTGTATCACACTTAGGCTTAACCTTTTCATTCATAAACAAGTTCCATTTTTCCATTATCCCAATATGATACTTTTTAACAAACTTAGTCACAATCTTTTTGTCTTTTTCAGTAAGCTCAGCTTTCCCCCTATCCTTCTTTAATATCACTCTTATCAGTTTTTCTTCTTTGTATCTTAACTCAATCTTATTACCCTTGTCTGCACACACTACATGTACATGAACAGGTAAATGGTCATTTGAATAAAAGAAAAACACAAATCTATTGTACTTGTATATTTTTGGCATATATCAAATATTTAGATTTTTTCATGATAATTTCAAGACCCTTTTAACCTAAAGTGGCATTTATTATTCCTGACATCCACCCCAATTTAAAGTCGGTTTTCCCGCTCATTTTGTCGCCAACCGGCACTTAACGCAAACTTAATTGACTGGCCCATGGAAATCGTGTATTTTCGCCTTGAAACGTCACCATGTCACGCCCAGCGAAAACATATACACCTTTCCGGATAGGAATTGCCGTACTTCCGTCTAAAGAAGATTGCGGTAATGCCTGGTCTTTTAATTATTCAACTTACCGCGCATGCTGAATGGCCAAACTGCGATATCGGTATTGTTGATTATAATGACTAATCTTTTGGCGGCATTGTCTCCGTGCAGCGGTCAGACTGTTATAACGCAGTGGGATTTTAATGGAGATAGTGTGACTGCAATTCCCGGAGGCAACACTTCTCCTGCACCGAGCATTGGTGAAGGTATTGCAGCGCTTATAGGTGGCACCACTGCAAACTTTGCATTTGGGATTATCGAAGGTGGATCCACTGACCCCAATAACACTTCGCCACCTAATTATGGTTGGAATTTAAGTTCGTTTCCTGCTCAGTTTACACAATCTGGAACAGCAGGAGCCGCTTTTTTTGTAAACACCGAATGTTACGACAGCATCAGTGTATCGTTCGACATGCGGTTATCCAATACTGCCTCTCGCTGGTATCAATTAGAGGTGACCACAGACAGCGGGAATACATGGGTTATTGCAGGCCACAACAATGGAGATAACTCCCCTTCTTTGACCTGGCATAACAATCAGATCTGGAATCTGGAAAATATACCAGGTGTTAGTAATAATCCCTACTTTGGATTCAGAGTTGTTTCTATTTTTTCACCGGTATCTTTTAATCCGGGAAATCCGAACATTACTTACTCCCCGGATACCGCATATCATAGAGCTAGTGTGTTTGATACAGCTGCCTCGTCGTATACAACATCCGGCACCTGGCGTTTCGATATGGTTACAGTGCGGGGTACTTTGATAGTTGTTGACCTCGGATTTATTCCTCAAACCTTTTGTTATTCTGATGAAGCCGTTGAACTTCCTGATACCATTAATAATATACCGGGTTTCTGGCTGTTGGACAGCATGGTTGTTAATGAAATAAATCCGGGCTTGACGGGAGCTGGTACTCATTTGCTAACTTTTGTGCCGGACTCAGGTTATTGTTCAGCACCGACCGACCTTACATTATCTGTCTTTGCGCCAACTATTGACGTAGTTGCACCGTCGTCAGTCTGCGAAAGCGATAGTGTTTTTTTGGCGGCTGTAAGTGCTGAAGGAGGATTTGAATACCTTTGGAATACCGGGCACACTGATTCATTGCTGCACGTGTATGTAAATTCAGATACTACCTTTTCGGTTACTGCTACAGACACAGTAGGTTGCATGGCTTTTGCTGAAGTTACTATAACTGTTGATACCCCACCCGAATTAACGCTTAATACCGGCTCAGTACTGATCTGTGAAGGAGACTCCACGGAGGTTTACGTGGTCAATTCAGATTTTCAAACCACTTACCTGTGGGTTCTGGGAAACGATACGCTCATTGGAAGCGGTCATTGGTTGTCTCAGGCCGGTATTTGGACGGTAATAGCGTTTTCGTCAGAAGAATGTTTTACTGAAACCTATGTGGAGGTTGAAGAAATTGTCGTATCAGATATTCCATGGATAGACGTCGAGGAATGTGACAGCCTTTTATATCACGGAGTATGGTACACTGAAACCGGCCTATATTACCCAATCCTTCAAACTGATGACGGTTGTGATTCACTGGTTTTTCTTAATGTAACCATTTACCCCACCATTGAACAAAGCATTGAACTGAGTGTTTGTGACAGCCTTGTATGGAACAACAATATATACACGGAAAGTGGTATATATTCAGATACATTTTCAACTGTCTTCGGATGTGATTCCATAGTTGTTCTTGATTTAATTGTACACCAAAGTATTTTCACTTCAGCCTTTGAAACAAGCTGTAATCCCGCAGATACCGGTACGGTAGTAGAAAACCTGTTAAGCCAAAACGGTTGTGACAGCATCGTCACCACCATCACTACCCTGCTCGAAAGCTTTGAATCCACCATCGAACTCACAAGCTGTAATCCCGCAGATACCGGTACGGTAGTGGAAAACCAGTTGAGCCAAAACGGGTGTGACAGCATT
>JBJHCA010000126.1:0-5013 GCA_050485785.1 Saprospiraceae bacterium
CACAAACCCCATCAGCAACCATACTACAACGTATCTCTTCATGGTATTGAAACTTATTAGCAGATAACGTCCGGAAACAACCCCGACACACTGCAAACTGCACAATGAAGCCGCAAGATATAAAAACGGCCTGCATTCCGCGGAATGCAGGCCTCGCAATAGGTTTACCAGAAAAAAAGTGTTGCACAACTTTCTAGTAAAAGCGATATCGCGTATCGTTTATATTGGCATTATCAATCAATGCAGGCAGCAGGTTTGAAGCAACCTGGTTGCTCATGGCTTGCCGAACAGTTCTGCGAAGCTCCGGAATGTTGGTAGCATCGGTTGCCATGTCCTGCCTTGTAGCTCTGGCCACAATTACCCCGCCATTTCCGGCTATGGGCTGAGTAATCTGATTGGTTGGCATTACGGAAACTGCACCCAGTACCTTGGGTTCATTACCCAGGCCGGCAATAAACGTGGATGACAAGGTGGCATCTGATGCCTGCTGAACTTCAACACCAAATTGCGATGCTACGGCATTAAGATCAGTATTGGATCCAATGCGTTGCTTGATGATCTCAGCTTTCTTTTTGTTCTTCACAAAAAGCTCCACCATATTTCTGGCATCCTGACCTGAAGGAAGACCGGCAGGGCTGATATGCGAAAGGCCCGCAAGTACATAGGAGCCCCTGAACAACTCATCGCCTACCATCCCGTCGAATGTGTAAATCTCCGGGCTTACTTCGCCGGATCGACCTGAAAAAGCCCATTTTATCATAGCTCTTGATGCTTCGCCGGGCTCAAGCCCTGAAACCATGTAACCATTGCGTTTTAGGCCGGTAGCGGACTGTAGGAACAGGTCGGGGTGCTCGTTGGCTGATTCTCTCAGTGCTTCAAGGTTGCGGTTGGCTCCCAAAAAGGCGATCACATCACTGTACACGTTTTCCTGTGTATCCTGGCTGGGTATAATTGCATCGCGAATATGTGCATATCGAACACCCATGTTTCCGGAAAATACACGGTTGGTAACTTCTACCAGGTGCAAGCCGAACTGCGTAGGCAATATGTAATACTCGCCTGGTTCCGCATTAAAAAAAATCAGGTTTTCAAATGGCTCCACAAAAACTCCACGGGGGTTCATACCCAGGTCACCGCCGGTGGTTGCCGTTCCATCAGTACCAAAATAAAGGGCAAGGCTGTCAAATACCGAGGTACCGGCAGTGAGCTCTGACTTAAGACTGTCGAGCAGATTCATAGCATTGGTATAATCGAATGCCGGATTATCAGCGCTGATCAAAATATGACGAGCCTGAACGCTGTCGGGTACTTCCTTAATGCCCAGCACTTTAACTACATTGTAATGCCCATCTTCGATAAAAGGGCCAAAAACATCACCGGCATTGAGGTTGAACAGTGTGTCCGCCAGAACCGGGCTCAGTTCATCCTCCATAAAATAGGCCTCGTGATAGATTCCGTACTGATTCACTACATACAAAGAGTCATCCTCAATGGTTTGCATAGTCATCATCTTCTCCGTGATGGCCTCGAGCATAGCTGCAGAATCGGCAGCAGTTGGCTCAACGTGGAACACCACAAACTCGATTGAGCGTGTTTCCTCATCGGTTTCATAAAGCGCCCTGTTTTCGCGCAGGTAATTCTGTATATCGCGATCGGAAACGCTCACTTCATCATCCGCAATTTTGCTGTAGGGAACAGATACAAATTCAAAATCAAACTTTCGGTTTCTGGCCTGATGCTCCTCTTCTGCCATAAATGAAGGGGTATAAATGGCCTTGCTCACCAGCGAATTGATTTTGGTAGCCAGTTCATTCACGATCACCTGATCTTCCAAATCAGCCCAGGTGTAACGCTGCATAACGTCGAGCTGATCGAGATTTGCCATAATATTTTGCAACTCCTGCATACTGAATGCCTGAGCTCCGCCAAAGAAGTTATACACCATGGGGCTCAGAAACTGCTGGCCTTTAGCACCAAACAGACTACGAACTTCATCGTTGCTCACATCCATGCCCAGCGACCGGGCCTCGTTTTGAAGGATGGTTTCCTGAATGAAAAACTCCCACAAATTGTCGCGGCGCATAAAAGGATCGCTGGCAGAACTGAAACGGATGTCCTGAACCCGCTGGAATTCGTTAATACTCACTTTCCTGCCATCGATAGTACCCACATTGTTGCTGGTGGCAAAAGCCGAACCATCGCTTTGGATCATATCCATCAATAAGAATCCACCCATCCCCAAACCGATAGCCACGATCAACAGCCAGGTATTGCGACGAATTTTTGAAATTAGTGCCATACGTAATAATTGGTATTTAGTTCGTTGAAGTACATTTCAGACTGTCTTGACACTTTGTATTCCTTTGACAATAAAAGCCTTGCCTTGCAAAATGCCATACAGATAGCCTGTTTTCCCCTACTTTTTGAAAAAACTCTGCAAAGAAACGAGATTCCTCGTATTTATCAAAAAAACTATCCGGTTACCTTCGGGCTTTGCCAACTTAATCTTCAGGTATGTGGGCGAAAAGATCGCGGGAAGTCAGTACCGTAGTGTATCCCCTGCTTTTAAAGAAATCCGGACTGTCATCCGGATTTTCCGCATTGATGGCCATAAAAAAATCGCCGCCCCACGCACCCAGTGATTTGATGACTCCGGGAAAGTCAGGAAACTGCTGCCGGAAGGATTGAATGCCCAGCACCTCGCTCATGAGCGATTCATGATGATGAAGAACATCACTAAGCTCCCGAATGCTGCGGGCAGATGCAGCCGTGGTCGTCATCTGATTGATGCGGGCAATTTGATCTGCGGTAAAATTCAATGTCAAGGCAGAAAGAACTGCCTTACCGGTAGCGACTTTGCGGTTTTGCCATACCCAACAGATCGCCGGATGGTGAAGCAAGGGAAAAGATACCTTGCGCACCACAATTTCACCCGTTGCGTTCCGGGAAAAGATGATTGGTTCAAGGGCAGATGCACAGGCTATGTCATAACCGGAACCGCCAAACAGATGGCTGTTAAGGGCATATGCATCCACATTGAACAAGCGGCTGATGAGATACACAAAGGTACTGCTTGAGCCCAGCCCCCAGTTACGCGGGAAACCAAGCCGGGTTTCTATGCCATATCCACTGAGTGATTGAATTGCGGAGGGATTTTGCTCTCTGATCCAATGCAAGGCCTTCATGAGTGCACCGGCTTCTGCAGGCAGTGAACCGCCTGATACTGCTAGTGTTTCAGGATCGAACCTAATGCTGAACCATACAGTACCGTCAAAGTTCAGCGCAGAATAGCCAATGAGATTTTCTGCATGAACCTGGGGTTCGGCTTTTAAAGTCTGGCATATAACAGTGGGAACGGCGAGAGCCTCTGCACCGTGCAATACGGCATACTCGCCCGTGATCAGGAGTTTGCCCCTTGCGATGAATTCCATGCCTGAAGCTTAAGAGCGTACAGGAGAATAGTTCAGCCCTCCTTCTGTATCATTTTGTTTGCCTCTTAACCACTGAATGAAATCCCTGACGGAGGAGAATGAAACCACTTTATTACTAAAGTACTGGAGAGCTGCATGAATTTCCTTTTCAGTAGCATCCATGTGATTGAGGATGTTGAGCAGGTGCATACGCATGTGCCCTTTTTGAATACCGGTGGTTACCAGCGACCTCACCGCAGCAAAATTTTGTGCCAGCCCAGTAGCGGCAATTACTGACATGAGCTCACGGGCAGAGGGGTTACCCAGCATTTCGAGTGATCGACGGGCTATCGGGTGCAGGCTGGTGAGACCGCCAACGGTACCGATGGCCATGGGTATATCGAGCCAGAACTTGAAAACGCCGTTTTCAATACTGCAATCGCTAAGGCTTTTGTATTGCCCGTCTCGGGCTGCATAGGTATGACCGCAAGCTTCAATAGCTCTGAAATCATTACCCGTGGCTATTACCACGGCATCGATGCCGTTAAAGATACCCTTGTTGTGGGTAGTGGCGCGGTGTACGTCAAAATGGGCAATTCTGACTGCCCGTTCAAATTTTTCAGCAAATGTGGCGGCCGGCATTTCCGGTCCGAAGCTTCCCAGTTTGTCAACCGGGCATTCCACCCAGGCTCTCACAAGACATTCGGGAGTATAGTTGCTCAGAATGGCCATTATCACATTGATGTCTCTGGATTCCTGCGGCCAGTCGGTCTGTTCCTTTACAAAGTGCTTCATGGATTCAGCAAAGGATTCCAGCACCGAATTGATAAAGTTAGCCCCCATGGAATCACAGGTTTCAAAAACTGCCTTGATCTGGTAGTAACCTTCTTCGAGGTGAGTCATGTCAAGCAACCGGACATCCTGCACACCGCCACCGCGGTTGTTCATATTGGCCGTAATGTGAGCCACATCACGGTACATGCGCTGTCTGATGGTTTCAAATGCAGAAAAGAGCAAACTGGCATCGCCTTTCCAGATAAAATGAACCTGACCCAGTTTGGTGGTTGAAATGATGCGGGTATGAAAACCACCGCGATCGAGCCAGAATTTTGCAGCTCCTGCTGCTGCAGCCACCACAGAACTCTCTTCGATGACCATAGGGACACAGTAGTGCTTGCCATCAATCATAAAATTGGGTGCAACACCATAGGGTAAGAAGAAATTGGAAATGGTGTTTTCGCTGAAACCGTCAAAAACCCGCTGCTGATCTTCGTTGGTATGACAAAAACTCATCAGTTCGCGCGATACGGCTTCGGGGTCGCGAAAGAAGTTTTCCACCACCCATTTCATTTTGCCGGTCTTATTCAGCCTGGAGAAGCCACTGACCACCTTTTCATCATTCATCCCGCGATTGTTGTCCAGCATATCCTGAGAGGTTTGTTAAACGCATGAATGCAAAAGTATTACAAATTGTTCAATTGTCCTTGATCTTTAATATTGTCTGTGCCATGCTAAGCCCTGCAAGGTGAGCCTGAACATATTCCCGAAGCTGTTCATAATTGCCTCTGGCATGTTTCAGAAATCCCGACGCCATGCCATAAAC
>JBJHCA010000127.1:0-4919 GCA_050485785.1 Saprospiraceae bacterium
GTGGCAAGGTATTCTATCGCGATACCTGGGAAAGCCGGGATTATTCAAGTAAAATTCAGCTTAATCTGCCCCGTGGAATTTATTTTTTGGATTTGAATACTCCTGAAGGAACTTACCGGAGCAGATTTATTGTAATAGATTGAGCTGAGTAATCAACGCTGTGTACACCCAAACAAAACATCTGCCGGAAACTTATATGCGCTTGCAGCAACTTTCATTAAATCTTTTGTTTGTTGTTTTATTCTGTGCAACGGCAGCAACCCTGGGTTATGCTCAAAACAGCCCATGTACTCAGGCGGCCTCACTATCCTCAACGCCGTCTCCGGCCAACGGATTCTACGAGCCGAATACTGTGGTTACATTCTGCTTTACCATAACGCAGTATAACACCACATTTGCCAACTGGCTGCACGGAGTTATACCGGTAATGGGAAGCGGGTGGTCTAATATACAACCTGCTGGGTTTAATGTTGTCAACTCAAGCAGTTCAGGGCAATGGGGCTGGTACAACAGTGTAAGCAGTTCGGTAAACCCGCTTTATCAAAACGTGGGGCCTGGTTGGTTCTTTAAGAACAATTCTTCCTCTGCTCCTGGCAACAACTGGGGGGATTCCGGCTCAGGGCCATGGACTTTTTGCTGGACAGCCACTACACCTGCAAATTGCTCTAGTGAATCAGATCTTTCCGCCTATGCCTGGGTTACCGCTGATGGCATGACAGGCTCATGGACATCGGGAGGCAATATTTGTGCCAATGACCCGCTGTTCGGTTTTGAGGCCGGAATGGAATGCGAAGTGGACTGTGAAGCTTTTACATTGGGCAGTTTTACACCACCCCTCAATACGGAACATTGTGGAAATCAGATTAATGCTGCCTGGCCATCGTTGCTTTCGTTAACGGGAAATATAGGCAACATGCTTACCGGCTATGCACTTTTTGACACCAATCAGATACTGCTTGAGTATTTTAATCAAACACCGTCTGGTGTACTTTCAGGCACTTATATAGTTTGCGGTCTGGCGTATTTGCCCCAAAGCGAAAGTTTGCTTTTACCCGCTAACGGCAATACTAATCTGGCTGATTTTAATACGCTGATTAACAATCTGGATTCGATGAATTGTATCTGGATTACAGAACAATGCCGGACTGTCAGTATTCATCCCAATCCTCTAATCAATATTCCTGCCTCAGTAACTTACTGCCCCGGAAGCAATCTGGTTGCCATAGGCGGTAATCCGACGCTGGTTTTCAGCTCAACGCCGGAGGTTTCATATATCTGGTCACCGGCATCGGGTATGAGCCCGGGAAGTGTCAACTCGCCTAATCCTATGGTGGCACCTTCACAAAGTACAACCTATATGCTTACGGTTACTGATCAAAACAACTGTACCGCAAGCGGACAGGTAGCCGTGTCGGTGAATGCACTACCTGAATTGGTAATCCAATCCTCTTCCGGGAGTTTTGAACTGTGTGAGGGGGAAAGTGTTCAGCTCAACGTCAGTGTACCCGGTTATTCTTCAGGTTCTTTGCAATATGCCTGGGTTAAAAACGGCAATATTTTATCATCACTGTCAACAGTGGTACTTGAATCGGTTTCGGCTGCATCAGCAGGTTCTTTGCAAGTGGTAGTTCAGGTTCCCGGTGGATGTTTCCGGGATTCCATTGTAGTTCTTTCAGTTTCGGAAAAACCCGCGGTGTCCGCACTTCAATCAGAAGTAACGCTTTGTGCTGATGATTCAATGTTACTTGACTTTACCGGCAATGCATTGAATTACCAGTGGCACGATCCAAACGGAACTCCTATAGTCGAGCAAACCGGCTTCATTTCTCCGGTCCTTCCAGGTGCATACATTCTTTCAGGTACCAATGCATCAGGTTGTGTGTCCTATGACACCATGCAGGTCAATGTTGTTTCGTCACCCGAGGTTTCGTTTATGTCCGGTGAGTCCTATATAGCAGGAAGCACTGTTGTTATTTCAGCATTGGGTGGCTCAGGAAACAGTTTTTCCTGGACAGGCCCGGGTGGCTATACTTCACAAAACAACGAAGTAGTAATATCCAATTCTACGGCAGCCCACTCAGGAACTTATCAGGTTACCGTAACGGATACTAATGGATGCACGCTCGCGCAGAGCTTTAGCATCACTGTGGTTGAAGCACCTCAGGTAACATTAACATCCAACTCTCCGGTATGTCATAATGGAACCATATCTCTTCAAGCTACAGCATCAGGAACATTTACCAATATTCGGTTAAAGCTGATAAAAGGTGCCATTGTGCAGCAGAGCACCAGCACCAGCTCACCGGCATCCATGAATATGCCGGCTTGGGCATTTGGCCCTCCCTCCGGTCTGGTAACAGGAGTAGCTGAGCTCACTAAAATTGTTGGCCAGGATACACTCAAGTCACATGACACCGTGTATGTAGAAATATTATCCCTGCCTCAGGTTTCATTAGCTGCTCAGCCATTTTGTTCTGGAACTGACCTGAATATTCAGGCAACGGTCACAGGTGCCACCCCGGCTACATTTGCCTGGACCGGGCCTGACAACTTTGCCCAAACCGGTACCTCACCTCAGGTGCATATTGCCAATGCACAGTCAATACATGCAGGCACTTATTCACTTACAGTTACTGATGTTAATGGATGTACCAGTGCCTATCCGCCATTCCCGTTCACCATTCCGTCCATTACTGTTGACTTTACTGACGGTGTTACCCCTCCAATGCCGGATACAGTTGAGATTTGCGGGCTTATCAATGATTTTGATCTTACTCAGACGGAAGTCAATGGCTTTGAAGGAGGCAACTGGTATCACAACGGGCAGCTTATGTCTAACGGTGTCATATCTCTTTCACAAATACAGGGGAGTACTACAGTTGTTTATGATGCAGGCCTTGAATGTACTGATACATGGCCGATGTTGATTATTGTTAATTCACCGGTACAAATCAATGTTCCTTCAAACTTAACAGCCTGTGTTAACGAAGGAACGTTAAACCTGAGCCAGTATAGCGATCCGGCTTATCCGGGTGGTGTATGGGAAGCTGATCAGGGATTGACTATAAACTTTTCCGGGGGTAACTTTTTGTTGAGCTTGCCTTCACCGGGCAATTACACGTTAACTTACTCACTGCCCGACGAATGTGCTTTACCGGTTTCAGTATCACTCACCGTGGAATCTGAAGTGACTGCTCAGCTGACCAGTACCGAAGTGTGTCAATATTCTTCTGCAATAAACCTTGCACCTCTGTCCAATGTGCCGGGGACATTTTACTATAACAGCCAGATCCTCAGTCAATTTCAGACCTCCACGGCCGGCAGTTTTTCTTTGCAGTTTATTCCCGATGGGAGTTGTGTTGCACCGGGAGAACTTGAGATTGTAGTTAATGCATCGGTAACGGTGATCTTTGATCCTGTATCATATTGCAACAATGCAGGGGTAATTAACCTGGCCGATATTCCTGCATCAGGAACTACCGGCACATGGACAGGTCCTGCCGTTACGTCCAATCAATTAGATGTAACGCAATTGTTGCCCGGCAGCTATACACTTAATTATACTCCGGATCTGATCTGTAGTGTAACTTCCTCCATGCAAACAGATATTGTTGCCCCATATATTCCCGCACTACTGACAGATACTGTTTGTCAGGGAGCTGGCACTTTTGATTTGAATCAACTATTGTCAGATACAGCTGATTCTGGTGGTGTATGGAGTGTAGAAGGAACAATATTAACGGGAACCACACTAAATCTGTCACAACTTAGCGGTCAGATTCAATTGGAGTATACTGCCGCCGGTACCTGTGTTTCCCCGGCAACAACTCAACTATACGTAGCTCCCGATCCTCAGCCGGAAATTCTGGGTGATCTTTTGCTTTGTTATGGACAGCAGACAATTCTCTCTCTACAGGAATCATATCAATCGTATCTGTGGAGTTACGGAAGTGCCACTTCCTCGGGAATCAGTGTCAATCAACCGGGGGAATACTCGGTTACGGTAACGGATTTGTTTGGCTGCACGGGAACCACCCAGGCAGAGGTCATTGGTACTCCTCAGATTCTCATTGTTTCGGAGACTGTTGATGCTACACCCGGTCAAAATGATGGCTCTGTCAATGTTTTGATTCTGCAGGGAGAACCACCTTTTGCATTCAGCTGGAATACCGGTGACACTACTCCGGAAATTTCAGGCTTGTTTGCGGGCATATATTATTTAACCATTACGGATGGATTAAACTGCAATGCAGAATTTGAGATAACAGTTGAGGAACTTCTCTGCGACCTGAATATAACCTTCACAAGCTTACCGACTAGTTGCCATGGTGGCACTGACGGGCAAATAGAAACACAGTTTTCAGGCTCAGCCCAGGGTTTGGAGCTTATCTGGAACACCGGAGACACTGCATCGCACATTTCCGGGCTTCTAGCCGGTACGTATTTTCTCACCGTTTCAGATGAAAATTATTGTGTGTATTACGATTCTGTAACCGTCAATGAACCGGCTCAGATCACAGCAAATGCCTCGATTGCTCAGGTAAGTTGCTTTGGTGAATCAGATGGATATATTGATATTGCTGCTCAGGGTGGCACCGGCACATTGAGTTATGCATGGTCCGGCGGACAGCAAACTCAAGACCTCTCCGGTGTGGGAGCGGGCAGCTACAGCCTTACCCTAACCGATGCCAATGAGTGTATGGCCACTTTTGGTCCCTTTATCATCAGTGAACCCGATTCGCTGGTTTTGAGTCTGCTCAGCCAGTCCAATGTGCCCTGCCACGGAGATTCAACGGGAGTAATTCAGGTGAGTGCTTCGGGTGGCCTTCCCGCTTATGAATACGCATGGTCCCATGGTAGCGCGGGTAATATTGCCGGTACTCTGCCCGCCGGTGCCTACGGCATTACGGTTACCGATC
>JBJHCA010000128.1:0-4896 GCA_050485785.1 Saprospiraceae bacterium
GTGCGAAGCACGAGTTTGATGGCTTTCTGCCATGGATGGCATTTTAGCCCGTTCTGCGGCAGCGGCGGGGTTTTTGGCTACTTTTTGACCTGTAGCAAAAAGTAGCTATAAGCGGACGCTGAAAATGCAAAGTCAAAGCTTCACTGATGGCCTCAGCATTGCAAATCAGAACCCCGCGCCCTCTACGTCAAAAAAAGAAGAATGAAGCACACATTTCACCAATCACACAGATGACTGGAGCTGCAGTTAGAGCATAATGGTCAAAAGGCACAAAGCCAAATCCAGGACAATGTAAAAATGGCCATCCGCCGCCAGCGACAAAAGTTAAAAGACCGGCCTTTACCGTTTTAGTCCAAGGCCGCCGGAAAATCGGTCCAATTGTCTGTGCTGTTTGAGCCTGAGTGTAATCAGGAAAGAACCCACAGGCTGAGTAATTGAAGCAGCAAGAAAAAAAGCCGGAAACCAAGGCGAGTTTCACAGGCAATAGAATTTTACAAGAGCCGTGGCCGTAGAAAAACGGTGGCAGCCTTGCCTTTTTTGGTGCCTTTTTGTGGCAAGACAAAAAGGTACAAAGAGCGGACGCTGAAAATGCAAAGCCAAAGCTTCACTGATGGCCTCAGCATTGAATATCAGAACCCAGCACCATCTATGTCAAAAGATACAATGTTAAAAAGCAAACCCAGTAACCAACACCTTTACAAAAATAAAAAGACATCAATAAAAACCCAACAATACTCCCGCATTCCAACAATTACACCCCCCTTATTAATTTCCTGATCCTATAAAATTGATGAAATGGTAAAAACCATCTATATTGAGCCTTGATTTTGATTGTCAGAATGTTAAACCAAGAGACCGGATAATTCCATGCCACAGGAAAAATACCGCATATCACCCCAGGGAAAATTTAACTTGCTCAGGTCGTTGGATCATGTATTGGGCTTGTTTGTAAAAACCAAAACAGACTGTTCAATTCTCAGCAATGTGCTGCTTTCAGCCGGATATGATTACTTGTCTGAAAGCACCCTGTACCGGCTTTTGGTGAAACCTCACAGTCAACACGTGCCGAATTTGCATACGCTCAATACCCTGGCGCAGTTTTGCCAGTTTAAAGACTGGTTTGATTTTGAGTGGTTTTCGGGTAATTATTTTCAGTATGCCTGCCAAAACGGCCACACTTACGGCCTCAATGAACACACTGTTGCCTTGCTGAGAACCTGTATCTATCGTAAAAACTTCAGGGCTGTTGCCGAATTTTTCGATCAGGACTTCTCCATTTATGATGATTTCTTCATGGATCGCATTCTGGGATTTGAAATTTACCGGATCATGTTGCATAGTCCGGTGGATAATTCGGATTTCTACAGGAGCTTTTACCGTCATCCTGTGCTGCGCAGGATTCTTTTTGAACACAATACCGACCCGGATTGCAAATTAAAGAATCACGCACTGGGCATGGAACTATACCTGAGCGCATCGGAGCCCGATACAGGTGCAGACGGGTTGCGGGATTTTATTTTTGCACATTGCTTGTTGTTGCGATATTACTTCAGATTGGGTAACTATCCCAAAGTGCTGGAACTGGGTAAAACCCTTTATGAATGTGAAGATTTCGATGTGGAATCCGTTCAGTTTTACCCCCGGTTTCGCTACCATGCCTGCCGCTTATTGTACTTCAAAGCACAGGATAACATCAGCCTTTGCCGCGACCATGAAGGCTATTTACTCTGGTACTTCAAACGCCATGCCCACAAGTTGAAAGCAGGTGACCTCTTTCCATCTCCCTTCCGGCAGGAGCGTTTTCAAAACCAGGCTACGGCAGCACTCAGTATTTTTGGTGATGCCATGATGCTGGCCCAAACTCCGAAAGCTGTCCAAGAAAAACTTGTTGAAATGGCATATCAGCCCGATAATCCGTTGTTTACCACCTATGCTTCCAGAGGGCTGCACAAATTACTGCCGAGCCTGGAGATCAATATTCCCTACGTTTATCACAATATTTAGAATAGGCCGGGAATGAATGGTAATGAAAAGGTTAACTCATCAATATGCAGCTTGCCGCTAACTACCACCAACGGTATCAACGATCATGCAGCCCGATACCGTTGAGGATGCGCTGTTTGTACTTGTCTATTCTGCCCTTGCGCGTGGAAGCTTGTTTGGGCTGTGAAAAATGAATGATATAGCCCCTTTGCCTTCCCGGAGTGAGGTCGTAAAACGCCTTTCTGAATGCGGGATCCCGGTCGAAAGCTTCAGTCAGTTCAGCAGGAACAGGTTCCGGGTTCCTGACGAAATTCACTTTTTTCCCGCTGTCTTCAATATCAACGGCCTCCTTTATATAGGCCTTCAATACATCTTTCAATGCAATGATAACCTTTGCATGGGTAAACCTTACTATGCGGCCTGACTGGATATTGCCTTGCCTGGACAGGATCTTGTGTTCGTCTTTAAGTAATACGCCTTTGAAAAATCCCAGATTGGCCGATTCCTTGAGAGCGTTGACCGATACAATATTTTTTCCACGATGAGTATAAACAGGGGCTCCCCATTTAATCTCTTCTTTCAAACCGGTTTCCAGCACAATTTCTCTCAGCAGCACTAACTCCTCCCGCCAGTGGTTGACCTTACACTGCGGGGTGCCTCCGTATTTACAGCGCATGCAGCCATCTATGAGGTATTGATCTACTTCCGGGTGTTTTGCAGGCTTCATGTTGTGCTCATTGTTAGTTTTCTGCCTATAGGGCGGAAATGCCACGAAACCAGTGTTAATAATAGCAACAGCACCGGACCGAAATACTCGGCCGCAGGGTCGTTCATGGCCAAGTGTGAAAATACGGCCCCACTCATTAAAAAGAAAAAGCCCGCATAGGCCCATTCCTGCACCAAGGGGAACCCATTGATCAATACGGCTATTACTCCCAATAGTTTCCATGCTCCTATAATAGTGATAAAATATACAGGGTAGCCCAGGGCATTCATGCGCACTACCTCTTCTTCCAGGGGAATCAACTGTACAACTCCGCTGGATATCATCCCCAGGCTCAGCCATATTGTGGCAATCCAGTAAATGATTTTGTTTCTTCTACTCATGCAGTGGTGTTTTGAATTTTTTGTAAAACTCTTTGTAATTGATGATGTGCCATGTTGATGCCCTGTACAAAGGGTAGCTTCAGTAAATTGTCCCTGTCAGTTTCAGACCGGAATACAATTTTCATGCTGAGCCTGCTGGTGGTTGCATCTATGGCCTCAAAATCAAGAAATTCAAGCTGAACAGGAAAGGCCTTACTTTCCATTTCAAAGGTTCTGGTGATATTCTGATTTCCAGTAATGCTGTGGATCGATCCATGTGCGCGAAACAATACATTGCCCACCTCGTCTTTGGTTTCAAAGCAGTAGCCGCCGTGCATTTTGTTTTCCATCTTTATCACCTTGTTTCCCATCCATTGCTCTATCAGCTCAGCCTCGGTATATGCCCTGAAAAGCAGCGCTACGGGTAGTTCAAAGATGCGGGTAATCAATACTTCCTGTGTGCCCTTTTCGGCAACTACACGGGTTTTTAGTTCCATTATTTATCCCTTTTTGTTGGGTATGTTTTCATCACTTGTTCCAGCTTATTGAATCGGTTATCCCACAACTTTGCAAACGGTGCAAGAAAATCAGCTACTTTCATCATACTATCCGCATTTAGCCGGTAGTATACTTCCCGCCCTTTTTGCTCCTGCGTTAGCAGCTCACACGCTGTAAGTATCTGCAAATGCCTGGATACGGTAGGCCTTGCCGTCTCAAAGTTCGCGGCTATAGTCCCGGCCGACAAGGTTTGTGTAGCCAGCAATAACAATATGGCCCGACGTGTGGGATCGGCAATGGCCTGAAAAACGTCTCGTCTTAATTGCATTGTGAAGCTATTTGGCTACAAAAATAAATGTAGATACTTGTCTACACAAATATGGTGATCAGTTTTTTGCCTCAACACGGCAATTTTTTTCAACCTGCAAATTAAGTTGATGAATATCAGCCTGTATGTAGGATGCAAATACTGAACACAATACACCGGGGTAATGGGCAATGTTGCAAACATGTGGAACAGAGTGGGTGGAAAAATACGATACGGAAATGCCGGGGCTGAAAAGGGGAGCAAGAGCAGGGGCATAAAAAAATACTCACAACAGTGGCATTTTGCATTGACAAACCTCAGAAATTAAGGTTTTGGAAGCGCTGTAGTTATTGGTAATCCCCTTGTTCCCTGTTCAGGAAATTTCCGTATCGGAAATTGAGGCCCGCCCGTTAAATACCGCTTTACTTCCGGAATTTTTTTAATGTTAAGTTGTCAAGCGAATTATACTGCCACTTTGTGAGTATGAGGTAAAAATAAACCAATTTTTTCATACTTGCAACCCCGGGCCGGATTTTAACATTTCGCCCGGCCTTCAACACAATTAAATTTTGCTGACAAGCCGCTAAAACCACACTTGAGTGGCTCCGTATCCGTAAATGGGATCGTAAGTGTTGGCAAACGAACTGACGGCTTCATGCTGTTTCAGTATCTTGTGGATCTCTTCCCTGAGCCGGCCTTTGCCGTGACCGTGAATAATAAAAACCGGACTGATACGGTGTATCATGGCCTGCTCAAGATATTTTTCGAATGCCGACAACTGCATTTTCAGTATTTCTCCCGGTGCCAGCTTATCGTAAAGGGGAGTCAGTTTTTCTATATGGAGGTCGATGCTTCCAGGAAAGACGGCTTTGGCTCCGGGGTCTGCCTTGTAAACGGAAACCGGCTCCACTGTTTTCTTAACGGCATTCAATTGCAGGGCAGGAGCTTCGGGTTTTTCATCTTCAATAGCAGTCAGCACCAGTTCGAACCATGCCCTTCGGTGCGACAGGGCAGCATGGGCC
>JBJHCA010000129.1:0-4893 GCA_050485785.1 Saprospiraceae bacterium
GATAAAGGGATGGTCAGCAGAATCAGTTCCGGTCGTGGTCATCAATACAGTGCCATTGTAGCACAGGGTGATGTTCAGGCAGAAATGACCCGTGAGTTACTGGATAACGTGTTTATGGGAGACACTTCTGCCCTGGTTATCAAAGCATTGGGGCATCAACGGCCCAGCAGGGATGAATTGGCGGCTATAAAGCGATTATTGGAGAATTATGAAAATAACCAACCATGAATACAACATTTTACATTGTAGCTGAATCCATGGGTTTAGCACTGTTTAACACGCTCTGGCAGGGTTTTCTGATAGGAATCTTTGCCTGGATTGTTTGCTTTTTCGATCAGCAACCGGCACGCAGATATATCTATTATTCGAGTGCATTACTTTTAGTGGGAATCACTTTTTGTGTAAATCTTGTTCCCGCATTTTTGCCTTTGTCCGGTAATGAAACAGTCCTTTCCGAAACCCTTTCTTTAGCGGCACAAAGCGGAACTTACCTTTTCAATGAGCGATTGAACCCGGAATATACATTCGGGATTTTTTCTGCTTTCAGCCTGATTTGGGTGGCGGGATTCCTAGTATTTGCAGGTCGTCTGGGTATCAAAGTGATGCGACACAAGCATTGGATGAAGCACCATGTTAATATACTCAGTACTGCTGATGCAGAATATCTGAGTAAGGTGGTAGGATTCAGACAGACAGAGTTTATACGAATAGCGGACTATCTGAATTCGCCTGCTGTAAGCGGCTGGATAAAGCCCGTTATTTTGCTTCCTGCAGGCTACATGCTTCATTGGCCGCCTGATCAGCTGTATACCTTATTGTTGCATGAATGGCAACATATAAAACGCAAAGATCATTGGATTTTACTGATTCAGCATGGGATGGAGGTCATCCTGTTTTTCCATCCGGTAGTATGGTGGCTCAACAGAAATATCCATAACTACCGCGAAATTGCAGTGGATGATGAAGTAATGAAAGACGGTACCGATAAGTTTATTTATGCCAAAGCATTGTATCAGAGTGCCATTAATACATCCCCGGTATGCAGTCTTAGTGTTTCAGCTACCGGCAGGGGTGAGCATTTACTTCATCAGCGGATTGAGCGAATCCTTTTTAAGGATAAAAACCCGGGAAGCATGAAATCAGGCCTGATTATGTTGTTTGCCCTGTTTCTGACGGCAAGCATCATAACAGGAGTAAGTTTTAAAACCAATATTGCTGCGGCTAATTACACACCTTACATTTCCACGGCAGTTATCCATGATACCGTTCCTGAGAAAAGTTCAGATATTGATCCTTTGCTTGAATCTGCCGATAAAATGAGGATGCGATTAATTCAAATAGCGGGTCAGTCAGCAGATTCTGTGCTCAATAACAATATGATGGATTCTACACCACCAAAACAGATGCAAGGGAAAATCATTTTGCTTCGGAGTGATAAGGGTAATGAAATTTTATACAACGGACATGAGAATAAAGAAAAGGAAATCAAGGAGTTTTATGTATTCAGGTATACCGGTCATGAAAATTTCAATACCAGTGGAGACAGCCGGAGTACAGCGTATGATTATTCCTATTTTTTTGAGCCACACAGTGATCCACGTTTAATGAAGTTTGACTATTCGGTCGATTCATTACCTGTAATTGATCATGTAAAACTTAGAGAACAAATTCAGCATGAGATGGAGCAGCTTCGCCGAGTGATGGAAGAACAGCGTTCAGCCATGGAACAGGAGCGTGTGGTTTTTCAGGAAAGGATGCCCGAGATCAGAAGACAAGCGCTTGAGGAGTCGAGATTGGCCAGAGAAGAAGTATTGGAGATCAGAAGACAGGCGATGGAAGAAGCCCGGAGAGCGCGTGAAGAAGCCAGGGAAATGCAGCTATACATCAGAGAATCTACCCGGGAAGCAAGAAATGAAGCGATGGAACAGCTGATGAGAGAAAGAGAAGCGTTTAGGGCAATACAAATGGAGCATCGTGAAGAGATGCGGCGACTGATGGAAGAAATTCGTAAAACCATAAAGGAAGTGAATCCTGAAGAAGAAATAGACTAAGTCATACACAGGCAGTTAACTCTTTCGGCAAATCCTATGAAATCTGTTATTTTGTGCCTTTATATCAATTGATCCAATCTGAATATGGAGCACAGAATTATTGCCATACTGGCTTTTACAGTATGCCTGGCAATGTGTCTAACTTCAAAGGCACAAGTTCTTTCACCTGATGATTTTTTTTACAGGCCATACGGAAAGTCATTTACGGAGCATCATGACCTGATAAACTATATTCAACATCTGGCTGCAAACAGCAGCAGGATTGAAGTGGAGGAGTACGGTCGTTCGGTTCAGGGAAGACCGTTGATATCAGTTTACATTGGATCACCCGATCGCATAGGGAAATTTGAGGCAGTGAGAGCAAATCATATGCGATGGCTGGGATTTGAGGAATCTTCCCGCCCTGAGCATCCGGATATCCCTATTGTATGGCTCAGTTTCGGCATACATGGCAATGAGCCGGGTGCCACAGAAAGCAGCATTGCATTACTGTATTATCTGGCTGATCCATCCAATACAGAAGTTGATGAATGGCTTCAGGACGTTTTCATTGTTATAGATCCTTGTCTTAATCCCGACGGGTATATGAGGTATGTTCATTGGTTTAATAATACCGTGGGTCGAGTACCCAATGCCAATCCTGATTCACGGGAACATAATGAACCCTGGCCTGGAGGCAGGTCTAATCATTATCTGATTGATCTCAACAGGGACTGGGCATGGCAGACACAGCATGAATCGAGGTTAAGAATGCAACATTATTACCGGTGGATGCCACACATTCACGCAGATTATCACGAACAGTTTATTAACGATCCCTATTTTTTTCCACCCATGGCTCATCCGGTTCACCAAAGTATTGAATCCTGGCAGAAGCAGGTTTTGGATGAACTGGGATCGTGGAATGCACAAATGTTTGATCAGAAAGGGTGGTTGTATTTTACCGGCGAATGGTTTGACATGTTTTATCCATCCTATGGGGATACCTATCCTTCTCTTAATGGCGC
This sequence comes from Saprospiraceae bacterium, assembly GCA_050485785.1. Lineage (GTDB taxonomy): Bacteria > Bacteroidota > Bacteroidia > Chitinophagales > Saprospiraceae > JBJHCA01. The sequence goes on from JBJHCA010000129.1 coordinate 3,059, forward strand.
AGTGGGACTTACCTACGAGAAAGCTGGGCACAGTAAGGCCGGGCTCGCTATAGTTACCGCAACAGGAGATACTTTGAAGCTGGCTGACAGAATAGTGCATCACAAAAGCACAGCACTTACCACTATCAGGTATGCAGTTGAGCGCAATGATTTTTTGGTTCAGGAGCAAATCAGGCATTTTAACCGATACAGGCAGTTAAAAGACAGCGAGACAGTCACATTTCTGATAAGAGGTCAGGACTTTACCGGCAGGAGCAATGATTTGCTTAGGTTCCTTGACAGAAGCGGAATTAAGTATGCAATGGCCAGGTCAGGGATATCGCTGAATGCCCGTCATTACATGAGTATGCAGAACAGTCAGATCATTACGGCAGACGGAGATATAGCTGTAAGCATAGCTCAGCCTCTCATGGCCAAAGTGAAAACTTTTTTTGAACCGGAGCCGGTATTAACTGACTCATTGACTTATGACATTACCGCCTGGGCATTGCCTTTTGCTTATAATCTCGATGCCTGGGTAGTGAACGGTACCGTGCCAGTTTACTCCATGGACTTATCAAACGGGCAGAATTACGATAATATACCGGTTTTTCCGGAGGCTTATGCATTTGCATTTAGGAAGGAAAGCATGCGCGATTTCCGTTTGATGAGCTCCCTGATGCAATCCGGAATAAGGCTGCGGTATTTATCTGAACCGGCTGTATACGATCAGATTGCATTTGACAGGGGTACCATACTGATTTTACGGGCGGATAATCAAAAGCATGAAGATTATGGAAGATTGATACTGGAAAAGGCTGCCCGGTTTGAGGTACCCGTGTATACAATTCAGTCAGGCAGAGCTGACGAAGGCCCAGACATGGGTTCATCAGGAGTAAGGTTTATTGCGCCTCCCCGTGTTGCCACCATAACCGGGCAGGGAGTATCTTCCGCTTCTTTGGGAGAGATATGGCATTTGTTCGATGAGGAGTGGCAGTACCCCATTACATTATTACCTGGACCTGATTTATTGAATCATCCTATTGATGATTATGATGTGCTGATATTGCCTGAAGGATGGTATCCGCTGAATGGCGGAATTTTCTCCCGTTTATCTCGCTGGGTTGAAAAAGGCGGACGGCTCATATTACTGGGGAATATAAACAGTCGGTTTGAAGGAGCAGAGGGCTTTTTGATCAAGCGTTTTGCCACTGATTTTGACCGTATGGCCATGGAGCAGAAGCGGGAGCAATTGCTGCTGGATAACCGTTTAAGGCCCTATACTGACCAAATGCGGTCACAGGTATCTGGAAGTATTCCCGGTGCCGTAATTGAACTTCAGCTCGATGCCAGCCATCCGCTGGCTTTTGGTTTGGGTAACCGTTATTACACCCTGAAAACCAACAATACACTCTATACACATATGCAGGGTATCTGGAATGTAGCCTTTTCAGGTGACCAGCCTGCAACGGTAGGTTTTATCGGATCAGAGATCAAGCCGCACATAGGGGGCAATACACATTTCGGGGTACAGCAATCAGGACGCGGATCTGTGGTTTATCTTACTGACAACCCGTTGTTTCGCGGGTTCTGGAATGCGGGGAAAGTGATGTTTGGCAATGCAGTATTTATTGTAGGGCAATAAGACCCGCACAAATGGCAATGTTCCACATGGAACATCACACTGCCATGAGTTTGGTCCTTAGTTGTCCCAGGTTGTTGTAAAACCTTACGATCAGTAAACATGCTGCAGCGGTAAGTCCTGAAGCCAGACCTGCCCAAACGCCATAAGCGCCCCAGTCCAGTATGATTCCGAGGATGTAGGCTAAAGGCAGTGCCACCAGCCAGTATGCAAT
>JBJHCA010000130.1:0-4850 GCA_050485785.1 Saprospiraceae bacterium
CCAAAATTAAAATGAAATAGGCGCAATCAATTGATTTGCTGATAGATACAAAATCGACTAAGAAAAGCTGCGGAAGTCAGGTGAAATTGCCACTGACCTGCCTGGATTTGATGCAGATGAGGACATTAGCACACTGGGGCAGTCACTCAAGCTGCCATCACAATATGAGCACATGCGGGCAACGCTGGAAAGCAGCCTCCCGCCCCTGTCTGACTAGATTTTATCGGGGCATCAGAACTGATCGATCTCTACAAACCGGACAATTTCTTCACCCAGATGACGGCTTAATATCCTGCCGTATGTTCTGGTAGATGTAAAGCCAAACCCTGCTTCGAGAAATTCGTTCAACAGTGACCGCAGGCTGCCGGAAGCCGGAAAAATAAAAGCGAAGAAATCATCTTCGGTATTGAATGCCCGCTGTATTTTGACATATCCTTCGGATTGCTGTGGTAAAGCGTTCCAGTATGACACCAGGTCAACCATGCCAAAGTAGGTTTTATCCGAAGACACTTTTCTGACTATTTCTTCCGGTGACCGTGCATATTCTATGCTGAGATCGGGTATCAGTCTGTCCTTCAGTTTTCTGATGTATTGTTCATGTACAGAACCTTCAATAACCAGGGCGGTTTTGCCGGCAAAATGCTTAGAAGCCTCATCTACCGTGATCAGGGTGGGCGTTTTTCCGTTGGAGATCACCAGTGCTTTGTTGCGCAGGTACGGAGCAGAAAAGGCAATTTCACTGCGACGGAAATCGGCAATACTCACCGTGCCAGCACCCATCAGTGCCGGGTTTCCGGAGCCCTGTACAGCCCGGTACATATCCTGAAAGTTATCGTGGCCTATAAATTTGAGCTCCGGCACAATGCCTGATTTTACTTTTAGCCATTCAGCAAATTCTACCATTATCTCGGCTTCGATGCCGGTTACCCTTCCGTCGTCAGTGACATAGCAAAAGGGATAATTTTCAAAATAATGGATTTCAATGGTCTGAAAGTTCTGAGCCAAACCCTGAATGCTCAGGAACAGCAATAAGGCAGCAAAGCTTAATAAACGCATGTTTTTTTGTTTTTAATTGTGGGCAAATTTATGCGAATTAGTTTACTTTTGGAAACACAATGGATGTCACTGCCAAAGTGTTTGCACAAACCCAAAGAAAATTTAAGTATATCGCAAATGATCTAAACTTATACCCATGAAAGTCAAATACCTTTGCTGTTCGATACTTTTCCTCATGCTTTGGGCAACATTAGCCACTGCTCAGGTGTGTGAACCCGATACGCAGTATGCAGAGCTTCCCGCCGGAGTGTATCCCCAGCCCGATACGGTTAACGGCACGGATCCAAGCATTGGCATAACAGTGGATGCCTGCGTAGGCGAGCCTTATTCATTTTTGTTTACGGCCATAGTGCCCGATGAAGTGTCTGTGGATGTTTTGGGGACCGGAGTGCCGCTTACGGTTACATTGGAATATGTAAAACTCGATTCCACTGGTGCCATACTCATCGATAATGGTTCCGGTGACATTTCCACTTTTGATGATATATCCACCCTTGGCATTAACTATGCCTGTGAACCGCCGGATTGTATATTTGAAGCTAATACATCGGGTTGTGTATTGCTTTACAGCGATGCAGTTACAGCCGCTCCGGGAGATTATCCGCTGGTGATCCGCACCAAAGCCGGATTGCTACTGTTCAATGTTCCCATTGAAATTGAAGCCAATTTCCCAAGCCAACCCGGTGATGCCATAGCTGTAGCCGACGGCGAATACCGCCTCACTGTTAATGAACCCGGAGGCTGTGTTTCAGGCACCGTAACATTAAGTGGAGAGATCAGTCTAACGCTGGCTCCCAACCCGGCTGACCAGGTAGTGGAACTCGGGTTCTCTGTGCCTCTGGGTAGTGAAGCATTTCTTGAGGTATACAGTGTGTTGGGCCAAAAGGTGTGCAGAAAAAAACTACCGGCAGGTGCTTTTACCTACCATCTGAATACAGGTGATTTTAAAACAGGCCTCTATTTCATCGAAGTTATTGACGGCCCCGTGCGGTACCGCGAAAAACTAACCGTAGTGAGGTGATTACGGGTTAAGGAGAAATGGTATACGGCTACTTTACCGTGTTGCGGAGCAACACCCACAAAGAGATATACACAATCATTATCACAGCAGTTCAACCAAGAGGAATTGGTTTCACACCCATTCAGGAATGGCCGCCTTTCATCATTTGTTCGGCAAACTGAAGGTCCCATGGTGTATCAATGCCAGGCGGAAAGTGTTGTTTGGTTTTCATGAGCCCAATCTCAATGTCGTGTTCAAGCCAGCGGAGTTGCTCCAGCTTTTCGGCCTGTTCCAGCCTGGTGGGTTTGAGTTTGTATAGCTCTAGAATCACTCCCGGCCTGAACGCATACACGCCAATGTGCCTGAAAAATATGCTCTTGTCCGGCTGTTTGCGATGGTCTCTGATCCAGGGAATGGGAGCACGGCTGAAATACATAGCCCGTTTGCCCCGGGTAAGCACTACTTTGCAGATGTTTGGATTGCTTACATCATTGGCATCCATAGGTGTACATATACTGGAAACCGGAAATGATGTTTTGCGAACAAATGTGAGCAATTCACTGAGCAATCCATCCGGCAAAAATGGCTCATCACCCTGGACATTGATAATGAGGTCATTGTGCAGTTCCATTTTATCCACTACCTCTGCACACCGGTCGGTGCCACTTGGGTGATGATCAGCCGTGAGGCAATGCGGAATATTCAGTGTATCAAGCACTTCACATATTCTTTCGTCCTCGGTAGCCACTATGATCCGGTCAAACACAGCCTGGGCGGATACGCGCTCGTAAACCAGCTGGATCATGGGTTTGTTTCCTATTTTTGCCAGAGGCTTGCCCGGAAACCTGGAAGAGTGATACCGGGCTGGAATAATACAAATGCGTTGCATAGCGTTCTCGGGTGCGTTGGCCCCAAGATACACATCATTTTTATGACTTATGACCGGATATTTTCAAATCATGCCATTGGCTTTTTCTCTGCTTTCGTCGCAATACGTGGCAAAACCATGGTGTGCAAAGTTTTGGCTGGTTAGTTTTTTGGGGATGGCTTTTTGTGGTGCATCACCCCTTGCTGCCGAAACGGCAGATAACTTAGCCACCGGTAAAGACAGTATTGAGGTGTTTCTTACCCAGCAGAATATGCCGTTTTTTCAGGTGGTTGTTGCTCAGGGACAAACTCTTTACAGCATTGGCCGAAATTATCAGGTGTCCGTAGGAGAGATTGCAGCGATTAATCCGGGAATTGACACGGCACAGCTGGCTATTGGCCTTGTGATCCGGATTCCGGTAACCACGCTCAACTTTAAGGCAGTGAGTGAGCAATCAGGTACTGTACAGGGCATCCCGGCATGGTATCGGGTGCGGCAGGGAGACAATTGGTTCAGGATTGCCAGAGTCTATTTCCCGGGTGACATGGAGGCCATGAAGTCACTGAATGCCCATGCTGCAGATAACCTTCAACCCGGCCAGCTAATCCAGGTGGGCTGGATTCTCAGCATGCACAGACAGGAAACCAGGCAAACTGCCACACAATACCGCTTTCCGGCCAACATCAACAGAAACCAGGTTGACAGGTTGGAGTCATATCGCATTATTTACGAGCACCAGCTCGATGGCAGCCAATCGTTCAAAAGGGCCGGAGCAGCATGGTCTGATGAAAGTATTCCCGACAATATGCTGGGTGATGATTTTTTTGTTTTCATCAATGGTGTACCCGAACAGTCGATTGTGATGATCCGCAACCCCTTAACCCGGCGTGTAGTGTATGCCAGGGTACTTGGGCCCATGCGCAGGCTCGGTGTACCCGATCATGTTGAAGTAGTGCTGGCACCACAGGTAGCAACCATGCTGGAGGCCCATCACCGCAGATTTTTTGTTGAAATTACCGGGATACTGCCCAAAAACTAATCGGCCTCGCCGTGAAAGTGAACGGAGCGAATGATATAAGCCGGGCGTTTGCGTACCTCTATATTCATTCGGCTGAGATATTCACCAAAAATACCGGCAAACAAAAGCAGCAGCCCTACACCTATGCCAATGACAATTATCATCAGGGCGTAAAACGAATAGTGCTGTGTAAAACCGGCACCTGAAAAAACAGCAATCAAAAACAGTAACTGTACAGTGAGCATGGTGAAGGCAGCATGTAACGGCCAGCGCAGTGGAGCAGTGGCAAAGGCGGTAATACCGTCAATGCCCATTCTGAGCAAACTGCCGTATGTAAATCCCGAGCTTCCCGCATGTCTGGCAGGTCGTTCAAAATACACCGGTTCCTGTCTGAAGCCCAGCCATGCTACCTGAGTTCTGAACAACCGGTGATGATCTTCCAGTTGGTGCAGGGCATTGAGTACCTGCCGGGTGATCAATCGAAAATCGCCGGTATCAGGAGGCAGGTCCAGTTTGGAAATACTGCGCATAAATCGGTAATATCCGGCAGCGGTCAATTTCTTGAGCCAGGAATCTTTCTCCCTTTTTCTTCTTACACCATAGGCTACGTCAGCTCCTTCTTCTATTTTCTTAAGCATTTCAGGTATCAGTTCCGGTGGATCCTGCAAGTCGGCATCCATTACAGCTATAAGTTGACCCCTCGCGTATTTGAGTCCGGCAGCAATGGCGGGTTGCTGGCCAAAATTGCGACTAAGCTCTAAGTAATTGACCCATGAATATTGCCGGTGAAATGAAGCCAGAACGCTAAGGGAATCGTCATTACTTCCATCATTAACAAATACACACTCAAATTGTAATCCTGTATTTTGACTCAAAGCCAAAACGCGATTGATAAACAAGGGAAGGTT
>JBJHCA010000131.1:0-4734 GCA_050485785.1 Saprospiraceae bacterium
GGACAGCTGTATTGTGCGGAATGTGGGTAATCCGCACGGGGGGCATTTTCCCCGGATTGCTTGCTGGCATACTTCAAAACGTATTCAGTTATAGGGTTAAAGTAGTCCATGATAATCTTTCACTAGCATTTCCCGATCTGGATCAAAGCGGGTTAAATCACTTAAAGCAGCGATTTTACCGGCATCTGGCCCGCACGGTGCTCGTCAGTCTGGCAGCCATGGAGTGGAAAGGAAAGGCGATCAGAGAGATCATCAGGTTTGCTGACAGGGAGGCTGCCAACAAAATGTTATCCACCAAAAAACCGCTTATTCTTGCAGGCGGCCATCAGGGTAGCTGGGAACTCGCTGCAATGCTGATAGCCCTTGAGGCACAGGTACCTGTAACCGGAGTTTATAAACCAGCTAAAAATCAGTCTGTCGATCTATACCTGAAGCAACAGCGCTGTCGCTTTGGAATGGAGCTGGCACCGGTGAGGCAAACCGCCCGGGTATTTTTGAAATACCGCAATCAGCCTTCTGTGTTCTTTATGTTATCTGATCAGAGTCCGGATAATATGAAAGAAGCGCTGTGGACACCGTTTTTAAACCAGGACACCGCATGGTTGCACGGACTGGAGCGCTATAGTCACAAGCTTCAAGCGGCCGTTGTGTTTTTTACCTGTATCCCTGAACCCGGCCATCAATACCGACTGGAGCTGGAATGGCTCACTAAGGATGCCTCTGCTTTGGAGCACGGGGAAATTACACGTCGTTATGCCACTGCACTGGAAAAAAGCATTAAGGCCATGCCCGAAAACTGGCTGTGGAGTCACAAACGTTGGAAAAGAAGTCGAGCAGCGGCCAAACCTGCGATAAAAGCATAGTCCGGCCACTGCCGCCTGTGACTACAATCAATAATAATGTGGCCTTCTTACTTTGGCTGCATATTTAGCCAGGCGCAGTACCTGACAGGTATAGCCGTATTCATTATCGTACCACACATAGAGCGTTACCTGCTTTCCATCATCGGACACAATGGTACTGGGGGCATCAAACACGGAAGGATGCGTTGTACCTACGGCATCAGTGCTTACAAAGTCGTTTGAAATACTGTATTTGATCTGTTCCACCAGATCAGAATGTAGCGATGCATTCTTCATCATGTTATTGATTTCTGCAACAGTAGTGGGCTTTTTTAGCGTAAGTGCTAATATGGCCAGGGATACATTGGGGGTTGGCACCCTTACAGCATTACCGGTCAGTTTGCCGGTCAGTTCCGGTAGTACCTTGGACACAGCGGATGCAGCACCGGTGGATGTGATCACCATATTGACGGCTGCCGCCCTGCCCCGCCGTGGCTTTTTATGAAAGTTGTCCATCAGGTTCTGATCGTTGGTATATGCATGCACCGATTCAATGTGACCGCGTTCAATACCCAGATTGTCTTCCACCACCTTGAGTACCGGCACAATGGCATTGGTGGTACACGAGGCCGCTGAATAGACGGGATCGATATCCACATCAAGATCTTTGTGGTTAACGCCGTGCACGATATTGGGTATACCTTTGCCCGGAGCTGTAAACAACACCTGAGCTATTCCGGGACGCAGATGCTGCGACAAGCCTTCCTTGTCGCTCCATACCCCTGTATTATCAATCAACAGAGCATTGTGAATACCATATTGTATATAATCGATCTCTGTTGGATTAGAAGCAAAAATGATCTGAATGCGGTTACCGTTTACAATGAGTGATTCATTTTCAGGGTCCACATCCACAATGCCCCTTATTTTGCCATGAACGGAATCCTTGCGCAATAATGATGCACGCTTTTGCAGCTCCAGGGTTCTGTCTTTGAGCTGAGGGCGAATTACAATGGCTTTGAGTCTGAGTTGATCGCCTTTACCGGTCATGGAAATCAGCCGGCGGGCTGCCAGCCTGCCAATGCGACCAAAACCGTACAATACCACGTCGCATTGATATGATTGTTGATCTGCCGACAGTACATCGGCCAACTCACGACGAACAAAATCTTCCAGGCTCAGTTTATTGTCGGCATTGCCCAGCCACAGATCCGCCAGTTTTCCGATGTCAATTCTTGAAGGGCCTAATCCTTCCACGGCCTGGATGGCTTTGACCATATCAATGCTCAGGTCAATGGATATGGGCTTGCCAACATAGTTTTCTGCAAACAGGTGATCATTGATCACTTCACTGGGTCTGGCATCGTAAATATCTCTGCGAAACAGGATTAGCTCAACAGATTTGTCAAAACGAAGCTCACCAACCAATTTTAAAAGCAACAGGGCTTTCTTTTCTTTTTCACGCCACAGCTCCAGTGATTGATCAATATCGGGCTGCATCGTTTCCTGCATTGTCCGGGTCATAATATCAAATTGTTTTCGCCGGCCGGCAGCAGTCAAATATGCCACTTTCCGGCGTGCTTTGTAATGCCGCAAAAGTCGCAATTTTTAAGCAGTTAAAAAAGAAAGGGCATATACAATCGTATATGCCCTCAACAGATATTTACCCGGGTTAAAGCTTATGCTCCCAGATAGTTCTTGAGCAGTTTGCTCCTGCTGGTTGATCTCAGTTTATTAATGGCTTTGTCTTTAATTTGCCTTACCCGCTCGCGCGTGAGCGCAAATTTATCGCCAATATCTTCCAGTGACATCGGATGGGCAATACCAATACCGAAATACAACTTGATCACATCGCGCTGGCGATCAGTCAGCGTACTTAGTGACCGGTCAATTTCGCGGCTCAATGACTCTCTATATTCCAGAAACTCATCCGTTCCCGGTGTGTTGCTGTTCTCCAATACGTCAAGCAGCGAATTGTCTTCGCCTTCCACAAAGGGCGCATCCATGGAAACGTGGCGGGAAGCCACACCCAATGTGGTTTCAACTTCTTCCGATGCTATTTCGAGCATTTCGGCCAGTTCTTCAGAAGAGGGTTCACGCTCAAACTCCTGTTCAAGGTGCGAGAAAGCTTTGTTGATCTTATTGAGCGAGCCCACTTTGTTAAGTGGCAAGCGCACAATTCGGCTTTGCTCTGCCAAAGCCTGAAGTATAGATTGGCGGATCCACCATACAGCGTAAGAAATAAATTTAAAACCCCGGGTTTCATCAAACCTTTTGGCGGCTTTGATCAGTCCCAGGTTTCCTTCATTGATCAGGTCACTCAGAGAAAGCCCTTGATTTTGATATTGCTTGGCAACCGAAACCACAAAGCGAAGATTAGCTTTAGTCAGACGCTCAAGTGCTTCATCATCGCCACTTTTAATGCGTTTAGCCAAATCCACTTCTTCTTCTGGTGTAAGCAGGTCAACTTTCCCGATTTCCTGCAAATATTTTTCAAGAGATTGTGACTCTCGGTTAGTAATGGATTTAGTGATTTTTAGTTGTCTCATTCAAAATGATTTATTAGATAGAATCAATACCGGCTGTCGATTTCAGCCAGCAAAATTACGCTTTATACCACAGAAAAGTTCCCGTTAGTCAATACTATAACAAAAAAAATGCCACTGCGAAACTGCGCACTGTGTATTGAAGCAGAAATGCTGATAACAGGCTCATGCTCATTCGAGTTTCAAATGCCAACTTATTTTTTGGAACTTGCTTTGGATATATGCCCAAATTAATGTTAATTGCGGGTCACAAGCGGCAGGGTAAATTGTTTTCATTGGGCAATTTTTTACACCTGCTCAATACTTAAAGCCGGCAACATGTCAAGAGTTTCCTACGAAATAGAATTCATATTCAGGGCATCCCCCACTATCCTTTACAAGTTTTTTACTTCTCCTGCATGCCTTACGCGATGGTTTTGCGATGGGGTCGAAATTGAAGAAGACGTCTACATCTTCGAATGGAACGGTGCTAAAGAATCCGCGGTTCTTGTACATGACATTGAAGACGAAAGGCTTCGGTTCAAGTGGGAGTCAAGTGACTACGAAGATGAATATTTTGAAGTGCGCCTTGAAACTTCTGACATTACCGGTGACACTATTTTGTACATCACCGATTTTTGCGAAGAAGATGAAGTGGATGATCAAAAGCATTTGTGGGAAAGCCAAATTACCCGGCTCAGACAGGAAACCGGCAGCTGATCAGCTTGTTATTCAGTTATTCATTGTTTCCAATCAGAAAATCAGTATATGGGACTTTTCAGATTTATCCGCAACGAACTGGTAGACGTTATTGACTGGGTTGAACAGGACAAAGACGTCATTATGTGGAAATTTCCACACAACAACAACAATATCAAATACGGTGCACAACTTACCGTCAGAGAATCGCAAACCGCCCTCTTTGTCGATCAGGGTACTATAGCCGACCTGTTTGAACCGGGACGGTTTGAACTGGTGACGGACAACATGCCCGTTCTCACCACACTCCGGTCGTGGAAACACGGTTTCCGGTCTCCCTTTAAGGTAGATGTTTACTTTCTGAGTACCCGTATATTTACAGGCCTCAAGTGGGGTACACCTAATCCGGTCATATTGCGCGATCCCGAATTTAAACAAGTCAGGGTAAAAGCATTTGGCACCTATTTTATCCGCATCAATAACCCACAAAAGTTCTTTACTGAATTTGCCGGAACGCATCCTATCCTCAAAGTTGGTGAAATCGAAAACGCCCTGCGCGATATTGTTGCCCCAAAATTTGCTGAAGCACTCGCTCATCAGGGTGTTTCCGTGCTCGACCTGGTTTCCAGCTATTCAGCCATCGGCAACCGCGTAGCCCCCGTGCTTCA
>JBJHCA010000132.1:0-4404 GCA_050485785.1 Saprospiraceae bacterium
TGCCGTATGGCACCCCGGTAATCACCGCGCTGCTCAAGTACCCAGATCAGAAATTCGGGGAACTGAATGATATCGGGTGAATCCTGTATCCTGGTGTATAGCTGTGTGATCAGCTCATCGTACATGACCTTATCGAGATACCGCTGGATCAGTGTTTGTATGGTATTGACCCGGCCGGGCTGGTCAGATACGGAGCTCAGGTAATAATGGATCATCTGTTTCTGATCACCGCTACGCCGGTAAAGCTCAGCCAGATTAAATGTGAATGCCTGATTATTGCCCAGCATATTGATACCGCGCTCGTAAGTTTCGGCGGCTAGTTCGTATTTTGTCAGTTGCATAAAGGAGCTGGCCAGTCGATTGACGGAATTAATGTCGGCCGGCAACACTTCAATGGCCTTCCTGAACTGGGCTTCGGCTTTGTCGCTTTCGGCATTGATTTCATACAGACTGCCCATATACACGTAGAGCTCGGGCCGGCGGTTGTTTCTGCGCAGCTCAGCCCTCACTATCTGCCCGGCCTGCTCGTAATCCCTTAAGCGAATAAGCGATTGAAAATACTGGTCGAAGTAATGCGTATTCTCAGGCCTCATTTCATACAAATCCTTGTACATGGCGGCAGCTTTCTGGTAGTCTGCATTGGTAAAATACTGCTGTGCCAGCCGCAGCCTTGCCTGTTCATTCTGTGCCACAAGACCTTCTGTACCGATCAGCAAAAAAACAAACACAAACATCAAAGCGGGAAAAAATGACAGCAAATCGATTCGCATAGGTATGTTGAAGTTTTAGGAGCGTTGATCAAAACAAGAGGTATAACGCATGGTATCCACTGAATGATCTGACATAGCGGCAATTAATTGTTTCCCGGGCGGTTTTTGACATCATTGCTGCCCGATTGGTCATTGTTGAGTATATCTTTCAGGTAAGCATTGTAAAAATTGGTGGCTGCCATTTGCTGCGGCATCAGCACCTCATCAGCCTGGCAATTGCTCAGCATTTCAAACTCCCTGGCATTAAGTGCCGTCAAAAAAATGCGGCCTTCATACTGTTGTTTTCTCAATGCCTGAATCAATTGCACAGAAGCATCCCTGTCATGAATCGTACTGACTATGCACCGTGCTTCCTGCCATGGGATCTGATCCAGAATTTCAGGGTCACCCATATCGCCATAAGCAATACTGCGCTCCATTTTTTGCCATTCTTTCACCAGTTCGGGATCAAAATCAACACCCAGATAACTGATCTCCGGGTGCTCATCCAGCATGTCGGCTAAACGTCCTCCAAATCGTCCCGCTCCAAAAATGACCACGTCAAAAGCCTTCTTTTCTTCGGGTTTAAACTGCATCTCGCGATATGGTTTGGCACGTTCAAAAACATGCAATACCGGGGTGAGGTAATCGTATAGCTGATGCGAGTAAAGGATCATGTAGGTCGACAAACCAATAGTGATAAGCCCCACCAGGGTAATAAGGCCTACCACATCCTCATTGATGTGGCCTACTGCAAGCCCCAGTCCTGCAAAAATGAGGGAAAACTCACTGATCTGGGCCACGGTAAGGCCGGCCAGAAAAGCCGTCCGCTTCCTGTAGCCCATTATTCCCATTATGATCAAAACTATCAACGGATTACCTACCAACACAAAAAGTGAAAACAAACCTGCAGAAGGAATCTGGTTCCCTATCACTTCCAAATCCAGGTTAGCGCCCAGATTCACAAAGAAAAACAACAGCAAAAAATCCCGGAGACTTACCAGGCGACTACTGATCAGGTCCCTGAAATCGGATGAAGCCAGACTCACACCGGCCAGAAATGCACCCACCTCGCTGCTGAAGCCCATTACATCTCCCAGTGCTGCCAGAGATACCGACCATGCTATGGCAAACAGCGCAAGCAATTCCTGCGACCGGGCCAGAAAGAAACTCAAACGGGGTATAATCCAGCGCATCATCACAAAGGTGATCAGCAGTAAAACCAATCCAGAACCAATTGTGAGCGCTACATCCTGCCACAGTGAGGTATCATTCTGATGCCCCATGGCCGACAATACAATCATCACCAGAATCACCACGATGTCCTGTACAATCAAAAACCCAATGGCTATCTGACCATGCAGCGAATCAATTTCCTTTTTATCAGAAAGCAGTTTGACAATAATGATAGTGCTGGAAAAAGTAAGAGCTACAGCTATGTAGAAACTGTGCAAACTGCTGAATCCAAGCATTATACCGATAAAATATCCTACTACCGAGGTAAAGATCACCTGTCCCATACCCGTCATCAGGGCAATCTTTCCTACTGATTGTATGATCCTGAGGTCCAGTTTGAGCCCCACAATAAACAACAGAATGGCAATGCCTATTTCTGCCAGCAGAGCGATGTTGTCCCTGCTCTGTACAATATTGAGTACCGATGGACCCACCAGTATACCCAGGGCGATAAACATCACGATCAACGGCTGTTTGAGGTATTGCCCCAATGCTCCGAGCAGGGCAGCAAAAAACAGGATCACCGCAAACTCAACAAATGCACTTTCAGCTACCAATGAAGTCCAGAACATGACAATCGTGGTGTTTTAGCCCGACAAGGTAATCAATGCCCCACGTCTTTCTAAATCTTACCGGCATTGCCAGCTAAAAACTTTTGGTTATCCTTTACAGTAAGCGGAAAGGTTATTTAAAGGCAGTATCTGACCTGTGTTTAGCGTTATAACTATTATTTTTAGTTTCTTTTTGTTACATTTTAGCCGAAGTTCTTATATTAGCCTGTTTAAAGCAGTAGTTTTATGAACACTTATCGGCAAGGTCACGGCGACCTAAAAAGTTGTGTATTTTGCTGTTACTTATTTTTTGCAGTTGTTTGGATGTGGCCCAACACCATGCTTGCTCAATCCGTAGAGCATGAACCGTCGCTGGAGTACATTATGCCCATGGATGCCTGGCTAGGGGAGGTATTGCAGCGTAATTCCCGGGCATTGGACACTATTCACAGCCTGACGTATTTTGCCAGAGATTACCTGAAAAGCTTTGGCACAGAGCAATACATGAGTTTCCGTACATTTCATGTACATGCCCGTCGCAATAATGACAGCTATTACGGCTGGGATTTTGAGATTACTGAAGTACGCGACGAGACGAACACTGTAATGTCTCACATTCACCTCCCCCCTGATCATTACACCCGATTTAATCTGATCACCGAAGAATCAGGTCCAAAACAATCATTCCATCATCTGTACAGCAGCGGAGCATTGCCTCTGCAAAGTCATGTCAATTATATCCGCCATATTATATTTCCTGATCCTTTGATTCATGGAGTAGTGGGTACTCATTACGCCAACCACACTCTGGACACAGCATACCAAAACCAAAACGAACATGTGTTCATGTCCTTTATTATGCCTTCGGGGATAGGCAACATCAAAAATTACCAAAATATTAAAATTGATTCCAAACTTTCCCTGCCTGTGTGGTTTGAGGCCGTACAACAAGATACCGTTCTGGACCTGAACTATGTACTCAGGGTAGAATTATCCGATATCAGGATCAATCACCCTTTGCCCGATTCCGCCCTCAACCCGGGCTATTTCTTTGATCAGGGTTACATTTTGATTGTTCCTGAAGCCATTGACGAAAACCGAAGAGTGGCTGACAGTGTCCAACTTGCATCTCGCCGTGAACTAACCCTTGAATCCCTCACCGAATTGCCGCTTACTCATGCAAGGGGAGACACTTTTAATATAGCACTGCAAGAGCATGGCTATACGCTGATCGATTTTTGGTTCATGAACTGTCTGCCCTGTATTATAGGTTTTACAAAGATAGACAGTCTGCTGCAGGCGGGTCAGTGGCAAAATGTGAAAATATATGCCGTAAACGGCTATGACATGAATCCGGACGTGATTGTCACTATGCAAAACAGGATTCCGGCTATCACCTTTGGCCACACAGTAAGGGAACGTTTGCGGGAATGGGGTATTACTTCTTATCCAACATATCTGCTTTACGATCATCATGGCCATTTGCTCTATCGCGGCAGCAGACTGAATGAGGTGAAGGGCTTGATCAGGGATGCAGCGCTGTTAGAGGATGACGGGCGGTAATGGTCTATGTTATCTATGCATTTTGAATTTTAGATGTCTTTTTGTTTTGAGAAACCTGTGCTGTATGGGTTTCTTTTGGGTATAAAGATTTTGTTTGTGTTTGTTTTTTTGACGAAATTGGTTTGGTTTTGATTTGCAATGATAAGGCCATCAGTGAAGCTTTGGATTTACATTTTCAGCGTCCGCTTATAGCTACTTTTTGCTACAGGTCAAAAAGTAGCCAAAAACCCCGCCGCTGCCGCAGACCGGGCTAAAATGCCATCCATGGCAGAAAGCCATCAAACTCGTGCTTCGCACTCAAACAG
>JBJHCA010000132.1:4414-4720 GCA_050485785.1 Saprospiraceae bacterium
ATTCACTCATTTTTAGCATTGTCAACTTTGACGTACACACGCAATCAGCACAGACAATTGGACCGATTTTCCGGCGGCCATGGCCTAAAACGGTGAAGGTCGGTCCTTTAGCTTTTGTCGATAGGCAGCGGTTGGCCATTTTGAAATTGCCGTGAAATTAGCTTTGGCTTTACAATCCCAAAGGGATTACAAAATTGTAGCATACAAAAGTTGTATTATATTGACCCTGAAGGGGTCGTATATAGGCATTCCTATATTTGATGATCGCCAGTGATAATTTGACGTAGATGACGAAGGGTTCTGATT
>JBJHCA010000133.1:0-4606 GCA_050485785.1 Saprospiraceae bacterium
TGTATTTTTCGCTCATTTACGACGGACTTGTACTGTACTTTATTTACACCTTTTACGATTACCCGCTTGAGCGGGCCACACTGGCTCTTGTAATGCTGAATCCAGTAGATCTGGCACGTATTATCATGCTGATGGAACTGGATGTATCGGCACTGATGGGCTTTACGGGTGCATTTTTTGAAAACTTTTTCGGCAATATCCGCGGCATGCTGATCTCTTCCGGAGTTCTGCTGCTTTGGATGCTGCTGCCGGTGCTGTTGGCACGGAGAATATTTTTAAGAAAAGACATATGATGAAATGGCTGCCATGCCATCAATTTTATGAAAGAATACGGATAGTTCTGGTCACTTTAATTTTTTGTTCAACCTCAAAAGGAATTGTTATGAAAAGGATACTGATTTTATTGCCATTAATTGGGTTAATGGTTTGGATGGGATGTCAAGAAGCCACACAAACAACTGCCGACAGGCCCGCTACTGAACGAAGAGGCTCCGGTCAGGCTGCGGCCATAGATGAAGGCTCTGACCCCAATGTAGTGCAAATTGCCGCAGGCTCGCCCGATCATACTACACTGGTGGCGGCTTTGCAGGCGGCTGATTATGTTGATCACCTTGCCAATGTAGGCCCTTTTACGGTGTTTGCACCCACCAATGATGCCTTTGCCGCATTGCCGGCCGGTACATTAGACGACCTGCTCAAGCCCTAAAAAGTGAATACACCCAGCAGTATACTGGAGTACCATTTTTTTCTTGGTGTATATCGCAGCGACATGCTGATGGATGGTATGATTGTGGGTACGGTAAACGGTAAACCTGTAGAGTTTTCCGGTGAAGGAGACAATCTGAAAATCAACGGACACAATATTTTGGGGTCTGTGGTTGCATCCAACGGCATAGTTTACGTGATAGACGGAGTGCTGGTTCCTTAGGCAACAGGTGAGCTTTTGGTATATCCATCCGTTGCAGATTGATTGCACACACTACACGTCTGCAGCACCGGTTTGGATATCAATGCAAGCCCAAAACAAAGCTGCCAGTTAAGGAAACCTGTCTTTTTGCTCCAATGAGTGTCTCTGCTATCCACAGGGTGGAGTTTCAGTTTAATGGTCTGAGGTTCAAAGCTTCACCGGTACTGGAAAAGCGAATGAGGCATGGCACATGGCGGACATAACGTTCGCCATGTTGCTTTTACGGCAGGCAGTCCTGACGGGTCATTACCAGTTGCTCTACCGGGAAATGCCGGGCCTTCAATCTGTTTTTGATATCATTGTACAATTCCGGATCCATGGTCGGTGTGCGCGAGAGTATCCACAGGTAGTCTCTGCCCGGTGCACCTACTGCGGCATATTCGTAATTTTCACCCAGCTCCACGATCCAGTAATCGCCGCGGAAAGGCCAGAAAAACTGCACCTTTAGCTTGCTGTTATCACCTTGTTGGGCGGGAAACGCTTTGCCTTCTGCTGTGCGGATGCGCCCATCAGGCGTTTCATCCCGACAGGTATTCACCACCTTTACATATTTATCCGTAAGGGTATATTCGGCTGTGGTGCATACACACCCGCGCTGAAAACGCTGTGGAATAGCGGCAATTTCATACCAAAGCCCGACATAGCGCTCCAGGTCAACCCGGTTTACTGTTTCCAATGGCGGATGATTTGAAGAGCATCCAAAAAGCGCAAACGAAACGGCCACTAAACACATAACACGTAACATAAATTTTCCTTTGTTGGATTCCTGAGCGATACATACAGCTTTGGCATCTCAACAATCAGAAGCCTGCAAAGTTCTTACAGGCAGGCCCGCAGGGCAGTGGCTTACCGCAAACGAACCACTTTACAATGCGCCCTGAGCCACCTTGAGGAAACCGGTATACACAAAAAGTAATCCCAAAAAATTCCCTTCATACATGTGGAGAAACAGATAACCGAAAAAGTTATGGAAAGGTGTTCGCAGCTCGAACACTCCTTACAGATTTGGAGAATAATTATACATAACTCTTTGTTTGCAATGTAGAGGAACTACCCAAAAGGATGGAAATGCAGCGAAACTGCCGGAAAATTTTGACAAACCCGGCTCACCGGCCTTACATTTGGGAGTATCTTCTCCTGAGCCGGTTGCCGTAAACCATTGCAGCGTGTCACCGGGCGGGAGTTGAAATTTGCTTCACCTAAAAAATGACCAACCGATGAAATCCGGACTTCTGCTGCTGCTTGCTGTAGCTTTTTGTATGTACACCCATGCCCAGCAGAATGCAGAGGTGCTGGTATCACCCAATGAAAACCTGGTATCCCCAGCGGGAATTCAGCCTTCGGACGCTCACTTTGTACCTGTGGTGATTGAAAAGGGCGAGTGTATTTCACAGGAACAGCGCGAGAAGGCCAGAGCCCGGATTGAAGAGAATATAGAGCTCATCCGCCAAACCAATCCCGAAGCCCTGAAAATTACCAGCGCATCTGTAGAGTTGATCAAGCCGGTGCAGGCCGCAGCCGGGTTCAGTGACTATGGGTTTTTTACCCTCAACTTTCAGGTGGATCACAACCTGACCCCGGGCAATAATCTGCTCGATTACCACTGCGGTCAGCGAACCTACGACTGGACTACGGGTAACCATCAGGGAACGGATTACATCCTGTGGCCCTATCCCTGGAAAAACATGGAAAACAACATCATGGAAATTGTATCCGCGGCAGATGGCATAATTGTTGACCGCCGCAACGGCTACCCCGATAAGAACTGCGCCAATGACGGTAATCCATACTGGAACGGCATTGTGTTGCAGCACAGCGATGGTTCACAGACGTGGTACCTCCATTTTAAAAACGGCTCCATTACACCCAAGCTGGTGGGTGAACAAGTGTCAGCCGGAGAATATCTGGGCACAGCAGGCAGTTCAGGAAGCAGCAACTGGCCCCATCTGCACTTTGAAGTGCGGGCTGCCGGCAATGCACTGATTGACCCTTATGCGGGCTCCTGTAATGATATGAACAGCGCAAGTTGGTGGGCCGACCAGCCGGACTACTACGTGCGCACCATTAACCGGATCTCCACACACTATACTATTGAGCACGACAACAATTGCCCCCAGGTGGAAGAGACGTATGAAGAACTCAACTTCAATGCCGGTGACCTTTTTGTAATGAAGCTTTTTTACCGCGACATACAACAGGGTGACGTCACTAACATCCGCATTATTGCGCCTAACAACACCACCTGGATGCAGTGGGACTGGGCGCAAAACTGGGGGTATGATTATGCCACAGCCCACGCCTACTGGACACTCAACATCACTAATGCCTGGCCCCAGGGTGTTTACACCCTGCAGGCTACCTTTGGCGGTCAGGTATATGAAACGCTGTTTGGCATCGGCACTAACCTTCCGGTTAACAACCGCGAACACCGAAAATTTACCCTCTATCCCAATCCCGCCTCATCTGCACTGGTTGTGGAATCACCTCACCTTATCAAAGCCATACACATCACCGATGCCACAGGGCGAAAAGTAATGCAAAGCCTGCACGAAAGCTCATCCGCCTCCATGGACGTAAGCAAACTCCCGGCCGGCACCTACTTTATTCAGGTGGATTCAGAGTCCGGTAGCGCTGCCGATATCTTAAGGGTGGTGCGGTGATAGGGGAGAGGTGCAACAAATTGGTAAACTGCGAATTTTCTTGAGGTATTTTCGAGATTACTTCTAATTTGCGTTTAGTATGGTTAGCTGCTTATAGTAATATAAACTGCAAGGATATTTTGGTATAAGTACTATTTTTCTATCTTTATAGGTAATTACCAAAATTTCCATTTTGTCAAATCAATGTCTGATCTCAAAAGAATTTATAGGATATTCCAATTGATTTCACGTTTACGTTCTCCACTTGGAGTATCTAAGAAAAATGTAGCGGTACAATGTGAATTAACCGAACGTACAATTGAACGTTATTTTGAGCTTCTAGATGATTTAGGCTTGGATCTTGATTCCCCCAAATTCGAGGGAAATAAAAATGAAGCTGATGTAAAATTCAGCGCATAATTGGACAGCATGAAAAGATGCTAATACCTGGAGCATGGATAAAATTTAAGTCGAATGAAATCAGAAGAGATCAGAGCCCTATTTGCACAATTTGAAGCAGCCGCCGCTGAACTTGAAGGTATTGAGTGCTGGAGCGCCAGGGAACTACAGCACCTTTTAGGATACAGCAAGTGGGAAAACTTTGAAAAGGTCATCCAAAAAGCCAAAGATGCCTGCAAAAATGCAGGTGAGCAAGTGGTTTATCATTTTCCTGACGTCAGGAAAACGATACCTATGCCAAAAGGCGCTGAAAAAGAGATAGATGACAGAAGCGGCTCTATGCAAGGCCGTTTTTAAAACTGTTGCATAATAGCACGGGCGGCATTCTGGTTGAGGTGTTTGCGATGATTTCAGTGGTGGTCTCGCCAAAGGCGAGAACCCCGTTCAGAATATTTACTCTGCCAAAAGCACATCTCCTTAGAGCATTTTTTTTAAAACAATGTTTTATGGACCAACAGGAAAAAATCTCTATGGAAATTGTCAATCCCCAAGCTGCCGGGATTGACGTAGGCAGTCGCTCTCACTGGGTGGCTGTAGGGCA
>JBJHCA010000134.1:0-4441 GCA_050485785.1 Saprospiraceae bacterium
CGTAACTGCGGGGCTGGAAGTCCGGCTCAAATACAGGCTCAAGCACCTGATGCAGGGCTTGCTGGATAACCCGGTCGGTCAGCGTTGGGATGCCGAGCATCCTCGTTTTGCCGCTGGACTTGGGTATTTCCACACCTTTGATTGGGCTGGGCTGATAGCTTCCATTGCGGATATGCTCTACCAGGGTCGGGCCGTGAGTTTGCAGGTGGGCTTTCAGCTGGGGTGTTTCCATCCCATCTACGCCACCTGCTCCTTTGTTAGCGCAGACCTTTTGGTAGGCTTTGTTCAGATTCCATTGTTGGATTACGTGTTCTATCATCGTTGGTTTACTGGGGCGGCATCGTTTAGTGGCAGCTATCCGGGCTCAAGGAAATCTATCCTTAGCGAGCCCGAACTCTGGCCTCCATCAGATGCCTGGTAACATTCAGTCCTTCATCCCAACCAGCCAGTTGGGATTACTATGACGTCGGCTGACTTCCCACACCACAGGCGTGGGATCTCCCCGGGTAAGAGTGCCTTCTTTCCCCCGATGCCTGCCGTATCTACGTAGCGAGCATTCACCTGTCGGTGTTTCGGACATCACAATGATGTGCTTGCTCATCCAGCTCACTACGCCTCGTATACGGTTCCTGTTCGTCAGTACCGGGTTTTGCAGTCCCGCTTCCTTCAGACTTGCGGTTACCCGCAACGCCCTTGCGGCTTGCTAATGGTTCAAGGCGTCACCCCTGCCCATAAGGGACTTTCACCCTCCAGATTAATAACTTACATTCCTGTAAGCCAAAGACACCCATGCCGGGCACACACAAGCGTTTCAACGCGGACTTGGCCGCTCATGACCTTTTAAATGATTTTCAAAGTTGCAGTAAATCCAGACTTTTATCACTTTGATAGCTGGAAATGGCCAAGCCGGTTAAACGCCGTGCCGTTATAGCAAAAAACACTTGCCTATTCAAGAAACAATTCATTATGAAAAAATTAGGTCTCCTTACTTTACTGACAAGTATACTCCTTTTCTCCGCTGAAACTCCATTACAAAATGAAGCTGAATTCATTGGGATAATGAACCCACAAGAGTATCTATTTGAAGTCAGAGATTTTTCAGTAATTGACGGAAGAGTAGCTACGGTTACGAATTATGAACCGGTAGTTGATATTTTTCAAGGAGGAAATCACACTTATTTCGGAAGAAAAGGTCAGGGGCCCGGAGAATTTCAAAATCCTACTAATATCGGATTGTCTGAAACTGGCAAAGTAGGCGTCATGGATTTTCCAGCACCTTATAGTATAAAGTTTGTTCAGTTTGATGGGGCAGGCCACTTGGAAAAAGAAGAGATGTTAAGGGAAATAGGAACAATTAGTTCTTTTACTTTCATAAATGGTGAAGAAATAGTTGCGCTAACCGGCGAGTTCAGTAGTAACCGGTATTCACTGATCCATTATGATGGTAATAATTATCATGAAGTTTACAACTACGAATCAGAACAGATAGTAATTACTCCTGATATTGGTCCGGTTCCAAGATTCACAGTTACCAAGCCCTTTACAAATAACTTTGTCTGGACCCGATATTCAAATAATGAAATAGCCATTTGGAATGGCGACGACAAAATTGAAATAGTAAATTTGGACGGTGAAGTCCTGAAGACCTATGAATTTGACCTTCAAAGAATCGAGCTTTCTAATCACATGATTAGTGATTGGATTGATCAAAATTACCCGGTAGAAGCTTCAGCTTTTGGTCATGAAAACTTTTATGCAGGTGTTCGTAAATTTCTTCACGAAGAAACAATCTACCCTGATCAATTGCCGGTAGTTCTTGGACTACAAAAGAACTTAACTGAAGAAGGAATTTGGATAAAAAGAAAGCCAGCAAGTGAAGGCGAATTATGGAATCTATTGACTGATCAGGGTATCATTAAATCAATTACATTTCCCAAAAAAAGATCCGTGATTGGTTTTTCTGGAAACTACGCTTACGCTGTAAGTACAGATGTGGATGGATTTGATAATATTGAAAAATACAAACCTTAAGTTTTGCTATAACAAGTAAAGGCATGGAACGAAGCTTGCCGAGTTCCATGCCGGTGTTGGACAAGCCCGGTTTGTCGACATCCGATTTTTGAAAAGCCCCTCTATTTGCAATTTATATCAGGGAAATTGTTTGCTCGAGAGACAACGTGTGATTCCGGTAGCTCGCCCAGGGCAAGGCCACAGAAAAACATATACCAAATAGAGAAAAGTGTTGATTATGAAAGGTAAAATGGAGGCGATTTTTGACATAGTTGTGGTGATGTTGTGACGGCAAGGCGCAGTTATTCAATCCTGTGGCTGATAACCAGGCACGGTATGATGGATAAAGGGATCAGGTTTGCGGTAACCGGGGTGGCTGTCAGCACCGGTCGGTGGTGCATGAGGCCATTCCGACAGCTGTCGGGAACGGGGAATCATTGACACGGCGAGCATGGGCTGTCCGCAACAGCGGCACAAGACCGGTTTTGGGTCAGGCGCTGCGGGCGGGATGTCATCCTGCTTCTGGGATGAACCGGTTGGTTGGCCGATTGCGGGTTTTTCCAGACTTGCACGCACGCTGTTGAGCTTCTCACGATGGCGATGGGCGTAGAGCCCGTAATAGCGAACTTTGACAAATCCTCGGGGGAGCACGTGCTGCAGGTAGCGGCGGATAAACTCGATTGCATCCAGGGCAGTGGTTTTCCACCGGCCGGTGTTGGAATCCTGCCAGCGGAAGGCAACCTTGCCGGCGGCCATGCTCACCAGGCGTTTGTTGGAAATGGCCGGGCGAAAGATGTAGGTTGCCAGGTATTTCAAGGCGGACTGCCCTTTTCCAACCCCCTTGCAGTGTACCACCCATGGCCGCTTCCATATCGACTTAGGAACCCTGGCGAACAGCGATGGATCTGCTTTCTTCAAGGCATCGCGGAAGTTGGCCGCAACAATTTTGGACAGAGCCTTCACCGGCGCCAAAAATTTGGGATGGGCTTCCAGCCACAATCCCTCATCGGGACATAGCCCGCCGCCGGCCACGATTATATGCACATGGGGATGATAGCTCAGGTCCCGCCCCCAGGTGTGTAGTACTCCCATCATGGCCAGACGGCCGCCCACAAACCGTGTGTCCCATCCCAGGGTTTGTAGTGAGGTGGCCGCGCAGCTCATCAGCAGCCCGTAGAAGAGTTTTTGCCGGGAGCGTGCCATTTGGCGAAGCTCCCCCGGCAGGGTAACCGTTACCATAAAGTGCCCGACCGGCAGCAGGAGCTTTCCGGTTTGCTGCAGCCACTGCTGTGCCCGCTCGTTGCCGCACTTGTTGCAGTTGCGGTTTCCACAGGAGTGATAGCTGTAGTGGTAGTGATCGCAATCCGGGCAATGGTAGGTAGTCCCGCCCATGGCCGGGGTGCGACAGGCGGTAATATCGCTCATGGCTTTGCGGTGAACGGCGGGCATGCGATCTCCATAGAGCCCGAGGTACTGCTGGCCATAGGCTCCCATCACCCCGGCCACTTCCATTGCCGGGGCTTTCATGACAATCCGCCCATTACCTGGTTGATTTTATCGGCCACTCCCTGGCGCAGCAATGGCGTCAGATGGGTGTAGATCAGGGTGGAATCCAGGGACCGGTGCCCCAGATACTCACTGATAATGCGAATATCGACTCCTTCTTCTAACAAGTGTGTGGCATAGGAGTGCCGGAGGGTATGCACGTGAGCATCTTTTTGAATGCCCACTTCCCTGAGGGACTTTTTGAATACGGTTTGCACCGAGCTCAATGGAAGATACCGGGTGGCCTGCGATTCATGGGTACCGCTTCGCCCCGGAGCGGGGAACAGCCATTTGGGGTGGCGATGGGTTTTCCAGTGGCGGCGAAGCAGGGTCAGGGTAGCAGGTGGCAGCGGCACATAGCGGTCGCGCAGGGCCTTACCTTCTTTGACATGAATGAGCATGCGTGCCGAATCGATCTGGGGTATCTGTATACCAATGGCTTCACTTATTCGAAGTCCACAGGAGTAAATCAGGCTCAGGCAGGTGCGATGGCGCAGAACCCGGATATTGGCCAATACGGCATGGACTTCCTCACGGGTCAGCACTACCGGAAGCTTGAGGCCGCGCGGCTGACGAGCCAGCTCAAAGACCGGCATGGGTTTTTTAAGGATCTTCTCAAAGCAAAACTTCACCCCGCACAAGGCAATCGTCGTCGTATTCGGTGCGTATTTGTCTTTATGCCAGAGCAGGTACTCACGTAATTCTTCGTTGGTGATTTGCTCCACAGGTTTTTGAACATGCCGGCAGAGTTTGCGAACCGCACTGAGATAAGTATCCTGGGTTCGTTGGGAATAACCGAAGAGCTTCATATCTTCGATCAAACGGGTTTCGAATGGTGTCATAGTGTGCCTCCGATAAGAGAAGTTGATAGTTAAATGCTATGGAG
>JBJHCA010000135.1:0-4432 GCA_050485785.1 Saprospiraceae bacterium
TTCAATCTAGGCTCATTTTACACCATTTTTCAGCGTTTTTATCAAGGGTGGGTCAACATCTGCCGGATTGTCAGGTGGATTTAGTGACCAGCAAGACTTTTAAGTATTTTTTTCTCCCGGATTTGGGGGGTCAACATGCTCCGGAATATCCAATTCACAGATCCATTGATCTATCGCCCCTTTTTCATACTTTTGGTTCATATCTTTTTTTGAACTCAAAAGTATTGGCGCTTATCAGCTAATACAATGGGAATATTGTGCCGGGTAGCCGCTACCATTGCGGATTACCGTTACTGCGGATACCTATACGAGGGTAAACAGACTTTTCGCCGAATAAGGCTACCCCAACAAAAAGACATCAAAAAGAAAAAACCACTATTTGACCAAAGCCTGCCTTATCACGTCCATATTATCCATGGCATACCGGTAGCCGATATCCAGGGCGTAGTCGTATTTCATCCACTCCATCAGGCTGATGCCGGTGGTGTCAGGGGAGAGGAAGAGGTCGGCCTGATTGCGGAGTTCGGCCAGATGGCTGTTGCTGGCCAGGGTCATGCTGTTCATGATGATGCTGATGATGGATGGCGTACGGTACTTTCTTTGGCCGGTCAGTTTATCGAAGAGTAGCTTTGGTGCTTCGGGAATGACAGGGTGCTTGAAGTGATAAGCCCTTGTAGTATGAAGGGAGATGGCACCCAGAATGCCGGCACCTTTGCCGTACATTGCCTGCAGGGGAAGGTTCTGAATAGTGGCACCATCCACCAGCAGATCATTATTGTAGACGGCAGGCGGAAAAATACCGGGCAATGAGATACTGGCGCGGATAGCTGTTCCGAGTGAGCCCGATTCAAAAACCTGCAATGAGGATTTACTGAGGTTGGAGGCCACTACTATGCTTTTAAACCACAGGTCTTCCATGTGAATGTCACCGAAAAAATGCCGCGTATAATTATCCATTCCACTGCCTTTCAGCAGGCTGATCAGTGGAAAAACCGAGCGGTATTTCCGGGTGGTAGGTGAGGCCTTGCAAAGCATTTGCAGGTATTCGTATTCCTGTTCTGGCTGGAAATCCTGGGCAATGATTGCCAGTGCCAGCGATCCTGCACTGGTACCTGCTATCATGTCAAAAGGGATGTTGCATTCTCTGAAGGCTTTAAAAATGCCCAAATGGATCAAACCACGGGCACCACCGCCGGCTAATGCAATGCCCACAGCTTTGCCGGCCATGTAACGCGCCAGCCGTTCATAATCCGAAGTTCTGTTCCATCGGATGTTGTGATTGAGCTTCAGGTCCCGGTCTTTGAGCAAATCACTCACATGTTTTGGCAAGCGGGTTTCATCGCTGTGAACCAGTACCATGTGCTTTCTGGCCAGGGTAACGGAATTTTCATCGTACAGCAGCCGGGCTTCTGTGTCCAGGGTACTGTCAATGCCCTGAGCGGAATCGGCAAGCTTGTATATTTCATCGGCCTGCTTCATACACACCAGCGTCCATTCAGTGGTTTCGGCATCGGCCAGATAGATGACAAAATCGTTGTCCATTTCAATCTTGTCCAGCCGCAGTTGTACGTCTGCGCTATTCAGGACGTCTGGTTTGTCCTTATCGCCGGTGAGGTATTGATCAATATTATCACTGTGCAGTACTTGTACTTTGCCGTGATGATTGAGCGCATGGGACAGTTTTTGGGTGAATATCTTTTTGTTGAAGCCTTTGTGCAAAGGCAACAAAGCAATGTTACTCACCAGCATGGTAGAAGCATGTGACTTTCTGCCGGGTTGGAGTCTGTCCACAATGATTTTTCCCGTAGACAGCGCCAGCGATGGGAATCGGGCAATGAGCTGCAGGTATGACTGGGCGGAAATTTTTACGAGAACACTGTTTCTGATGGCATACACTGATGCACTGCGGGGTTCGCCGGTAAAAACTCCTATTTCGCCTACCGACTGGCCACTGAGAATATCGCCAAGCAGCTTGGGTTGGTTCGGATCAGACTCGTCCATGGCCTGAAGCCTGCCGCTAAGGAGAATGTACAGGGAATCGGAGGCATCGCCCTGGGCAAAGAGTTGTTGGCCGGCTTCAATTTCCATCCATTCAACCAGGTTGTCAATTTCGTCCAGAACAACCTGCTCAACATACGGGAAGGTTGAAATGATGGTTTTAAAGAGTCTTTCTTCAAAAAGCTTTTTGCGGGCCTCGATATGCTGCATTGCTGTTTCTGTATTTAGCCGTCGGAGGTTGTCTGCCCGAAGTCAGCAGTAGGGGATTTACGGTATCGTTAGTTGTACCGGGAAAAATAATGCCGGCATGTCATCAGTTATGAGGCTCCGTTCATGGTTAATTCTACATCTTTCCACAGCTTTTGAAAGTTTTTAATGGATTTTTCCTGCCATGGAATGGATTCGTTTCCAATGATTTTGAGCCTGGGTGCCTGCATTTTTTTACAGTGAAGAACAAACAGGCTGAAGGCAGTAATACCGCTGCTGTTGAGAAATTCCAATCCACTGAAATCAAGTGTGAGTTCTGCCTGATTAGTCGAAGAAATATCTCTCAAAAAGCTGCCAACTTTTTCGTACTCAGCCATATTGGGCAGGCGAAGGACTCCGGAAATCACAACCCATGCAATGTCCGGATCAAATGAAATTTGAGCGTCACCTATATTCAATTCCTTCATGCATCTTCTTTAGATTCTGTAAAATAATATGCTCTGATCACGACCTTGTATTTTTCATTTTCCGGGTCTTCGATAAACTTGGCCCCAATTTTCACCGGATAATCTTTCAGCATAAGCAGCAGACCTATTCCTGAATCGGGATTATCCAATGATTTCTGCTCCAGGGTTTCAAAGTATATGGTATCCAGATCATCAGCTTCGGTAAGCTTTTTCAAATGATTCCTGAGGTTTTGCAAAAAAATCTTGGTGGTGTTGTTTTCGATCTGAATACAGAGGATGTTGTTGAACATTCTCATAATCACCTTTACTTCGCCACCTTTCTTCACTGAATATTTAGTGGCATTTTCAACCAACTCGTTAAAAATGGTACTGATCAGATTTTTGTTAATGTGATCTATCTGGACATAGGAATAGAATGTCGCAGCAAAATCAGCCATCAGCCCGCACCTTTTCCAATGAGTCATCAGGTCTATGGGTTGTACAACAATACTGACTGCACCTTCGGAAGGAAGTTCACCCGGAACCAGGTTGTAATCGCCAATAATTTCCTCAGTCATATGAAAGTTTATTTATGCTTGACAACAATTAATGAGATATCATCAAGCAGAGGTGCATTCCCGATAAAAGTATACACATCTTCCAATACTTTTTCGGCAATCTCCCTGCTCGACAAGGGTCTGTGTTTTTTGAGGCTTTCCAGTAGTGGCGGCATTCCATAAAGCCGGCCGGAATTGTCGGCTGCTTCGGGAATCCCATCAGAATACAAAACTAATATATCTCCCTCATTAAATGAGATAGTTTTGGTATCCAGATGTTCTGAAATATCATCTACCAGTCCTACATAAATACCCAGGTCAATTGTTGAAATTTCTTCAATATCACTGGCTTGTGCCGGAAAGTAGAGGATCGACTCATGCTGACCGCAAATATCAATAACATTTTGTTTATATCGTAAGATGCTCAAGGACAAATTTCTGAAATCTTTCATTCGCTCCTGAACATTCTTGTATAAAGTGGTATTGATATAGCTTAAAGCTTCGGCCAGCGGCATGCCTGTGTTATCCAGGCAGGTTCTCAGTGCGGTTTGTGTCATGAGCATCACCAAACCTGACGGCAGCCCGTGATCTGTAACGTCTCCTATGGCTAAAATGCTGCTGCCGTCTTCCTGCGGCAGCACTTCCACAAAATCTCCGCCAACCTCCGTGGCGGGTTCCATAAAGGCAAAAACATCCAGATCTTTACATGCAGCCATCTCGTCCTGTGTGGGCAATACCAAAGACTGAATTCGCCGGGCAACATCGAGCTCAGTACCCATCCTCATATTTTCCCGGGCCAGTTTGTTCCTTTCATCCGAGGCGATATTGATTTTATCCACCACATGCGGTATCACTCGCAGAATTTGAGAAACCATGGTGGATTCATAGAAAACGAGGAGCAATCCGAAAAAGAAGTAAATAAACCATATCCCAAAGAACACCACCGATTTAACCGGGGCCAGGTTGTTTTCCACAAGCAGTTCTATACGCGCTAAAGCTTCCGGCTCCTGATTTTCGACTTGTTGTTCGAATACGGCCACTTCCTCCTGTGTCTTTAGGTGGTATGAAAAGTCTGTACCAACATTTTGCCAGGCAAAAAACAGGCTCATCATAGAAATGACAAACCATGCAATAGCTGCAGAACGACCCAGGACCAGACCAGCGATAAAAAGTATGATGAGTGAAAACGATGCGTCAAAAAGAAATGCAGTGGCAGTGTTGGGA
>JBJHCA010000136.1:0-4373 GCA_050485785.1 Saprospiraceae bacterium
CCCTGACCATCAACCAGAGGATAGCGCATGGAAAAGTCCTGCGCCATGCGCACCATGGCATCATACACGGAAGAGTCGCCATGCGGGTGATATTTACCCAGCACTTCACCCACAATACGCGCAGACTTTTTGGGTGCCCGTGTGAATGAAAGTCCAAGTTCAGACATGCCGTACAGCACGCGTCGGTGTACGGGTTTTAGTCCATCTCTGACATCGGGCAGGGCCCTGGAAACGATAACCGACATTGAATAATCAATGTAGGCGGTTTTCATTTCATCTTCTATATTGATTGGAACAATGCGTTCTCCTTCAGCCATATAAAAAAGGTATGAATGATTAGGCCGCAAATATACAACTTATCAAAGGTTATTGGAACCTGAAAAGGGGAAGTAGGGAAGAATTATCGGGCGCGGTTTTTGACAGAGTTCCAAGCCTTGGCAGGCATTAGACTTGCTGCTGTTCTACTCTCCGGACTACCTCTGCATTAGCGGGAAATGTGCCGGGGGATTGTGTATCCCAACAGGGAGCACACCTTGAGCAAGAACAACAAAGAGATATCCCCCAAAAACACACGCACGCTGTAACGCGAAGCACTTCATGCTGAAAGTTTTAAGTGGCAGCAAGCTCAGAAATTAGTTACTTTAGCGAATTGCAAAAGAATATCACAACTATGCGTCTGTTGCCTTTTCTACTTTGGCTGATTGCGGGTCTGGCTTATATGTACGTGCTTTTTTTCGGGCTTCCGCTTCAGGAGCGTCCGGTGGCACCGGGTCCGTTGTTGAATCCATTTACCGGTTTCTGGAAAAATGCGGAAGCAGCTGATCTGTATAATGATGCTGTGTGGCAGTTTGACGGGCGTGACGGCAATATAGAGATTGTGTTTGACGGGAGGCTGGTTCCTTACATTTATGTGGTTTCGGAAGGTGATCTGGCCTGGGCCCAGGGATATCTGCATGCCAGTTTCAGGCTGTGGCAGATGGATATGGCCGTGCGCAAAACCAATGGAGAACTGGCAGAGATTTTGGGGCCTGCCTTGCTGGAGAGTGACCGCTTTCAGCGCAGAAAAGGGGTTCGCGATATTTCGGAAAAAATGGTGGCACAATGGTACGTTGACCAGAAGTCGAGGAACGTACTGGAAAGGTATACCGAAGGCGTGAATGCGGTGATCAGCCGGATGAATGCTGCCGACTATCCGTTGGAATTTAAGCTGCTCAATTACCAGCCACGATTATGGAAGCCTGAGTACACGGCTGTGATGGTGATTTCTATGGCTGAAACCCTTGCCGGCAAATCCGAGGATATTCAGCGTAGCAATATCCGCGAGCAATTTGGTGACAGTGTACTTCAGTTCTTTTTTCCTGAATACAGTAGCAAGGTTATTCCGGTGATCCCTGATTCAGCCCTCACCTTTAGAGCAGTTCTGCAAAGTAAACCCGGCGGGTATATGGGGAGTGCCGGCGGCCTGGTCCCTGATTTGCCGGAGATTGACCAGCCTGAACCCGGTCTTGGCAGCAACAGCTGGGCAGTGAGCGGCTCAAGGACTGTTTCGGGGTATCCTTTGCTGGCTAATGACCCGCATCTCAATCTCACCCTGCCGGCCATTTGGTATGAGTTACAATGTAAGACGGCAAAATTTCACGCTCATGGAGTAAGCCTGCCGGGTTCGCCGGGCCTACTGATCGGATTCAACGAGCACTATGCCTGGGGCAATACCAATACAGGCCATGATGTACTCGACTGGTACCGGATACAGTGGGCCGATGATGCCATGCTGAGCTATGTGATCGATGGAGAAATAGAAGCTGTTTCGATCAGAACCGAGCCTATCAAGGTGCGCGGACAGAGACTGGTAACCGACACCGTTCGCATGACGAGGTTTGGTCCGGCCGTGTCTACCGGTAATGAAGATTTCCGCGACGGATTGGCCATGCAGTGGATCATTCACCTGGATGACCAGGGCGATCCATTCCGTGCCTATCAGCAGGTAATAGCCGGAAGTCAATACGGCGATTTCAGGGAGGGGTTTGGAAGGCATTTATACCCTTCGCAGAATTACGTTTTTGCTTCAAAAGCCGATACCATCAGCAAACTGATAGCGGGAGCCATGCCGCTCAGAGTGCATGAAACCGTTGCCGGAATCAGAGATGGTAGCCGTTCCGGTGCCGGATGGAAAGGCCTGGTTCCCGCCGACAGTCTGCCGGAGATGCTGCAACCGGTCAGAGGTTATGTCAGCTCGGCCAATCAGCGAAGTACAGGGGATGCTTACCCTTATCCGTACTACGGATACTTTTATCATTTCCGTGGCAATATCCTCAACCGATACCTGGATACCATGACCATCATCGATGTCAATGCCATGAAGCGATTGCAGCTCGACAATTACTCACTGCTTCCGGGGCAGGTATTGCCCACAATGCTGGCGCATATTCAGCGCAGTGAGCTAAGCCATGAGCTCATCCCCTACCTCGACATGCTGGCTTCATGGGATCATCGGTTTGAAGCCGATCAGCAAGCACCGGCCGTGTTTTTAGCCTGGTGGCGGCAACTTAGTTTAATGCTGTGGGATGAGTTTGACTCAGGCAAACATGGTCTTGCAATGATCAATCCGACAGATTGGAGAACTGCTGAATTTATTGCCGGATATCACGAACATCCGTTTTGGAATATTCAACACACAGACCGGGAAGAAAGCATGGCTGATATCCTCACCATGTCGTATCAGCAGGCTATGGATAAACTATACCCGATGTTGCTGGAACCGGAATTTGATTACGGCCGGTTTCATGGCTTCCGCATTAGTCATCTTGCTCAGATTCCCGCTTTTTCGAGTGCACCTCTGCAGATCAATGGCTATGTTCATTCACTCAACTCCTTACGCGAAAAAGGAGGTCCGAGCTGGCGGATGGTGGTTGATCTCAATCCCGATAACTACCATGCACATGTAGTGTACCCCGGCGGACAATCCGGCAATCCAGGCAGCCGCTACTATGACAATTTGATTCAAACCTGGGCATCAGGAGAATACTACGAAGTCCGCCTGATCCCTGATGCACGGGAAGCCATTCAATTACTTCACTCTTTACAGAACCGGTAAACCATGACAAAAGCCATAGTGTACACCCTTATATTGATGGTATTGTTTTATTGCACTCATGCCTTGCTGCCCTGGTGGTCGCTGGCGGTAGCAGCATTTCTGGCCGGGGCCTGGCTGCCTTACAAGCGCGGGCATCATGCTGCCTTTTCCCTGTTTTTTGCGGCTGCTGTTGTATGGATATTTCCCGCTCTGCTGGCAGATATTCAAAACGAATCCCTGCTATCGGGCCGCATGGCTGAACTGACGGGTATTGGCAGTACAGCAGCATTACTGGTGGTGACGGCAGTGATGGGCGGGATAATGGGGATGTTGTTTGGGATGAGTGGGCGCTGCCTTCGGGGTACGCTTCCTCCCACCCCGCTGCCTGAGCGGAGTCGAAGGCAGCGGGGTGTGGGGGATGAATAAAAATATGTTAGCTCAATTCAGTATTTGAGTTTACTATAATGCGGGTTTTAAACCAGTAAACCGATGGGGATAAGAATAGAAGTGCCATAGGTACTCCAATGAAATCAGCCGGTTGTGCTATTCCGTATAGGGTTAGAATGGTTAAAACACCGGTGGACAGAACTGCAATTGCCAACAAAATTTTATATTGGCAGGCCATTGCCACCAGGCCTTTGAGCCATAGAGCGGGGACCTGTGTCAAGGCATTGGAGGGTTTAAAGAACATGGTTAACCAAATGCCCTGAAGCATTAAAAGGGCCAGGATAATCAGGCCCCATTCACTCATGGTGGGAATAGGGAAACATCCTTCCCCTTCAGCAATTTGTATGGTAAAAGTACATGAGCCAGCACATCCGTTCTCATCCGTAAACTCATAAGTTACCGTATGTAAACCAGGCCCTGCATCGAAAAGATTAAATTGGTTTCCGGAAACAAAATTACCTGAGAAGGTGCCACCTGCAGGAGAGCCTTCTGTCAGTTCAATCCATTCCTGTTCGGGAAACTCATTTATAAAGTCATTCAAACAGATAAACATATTACCCGGACATGTAACTATCGGCAAATCATTGACCTGCACCATTGTTTCACATGAATTTTCACAACCGTTCTCATCGGTATAGGTATATGTAAGTGTATGTTCACCGGGTCCTGCAACTGCAGGATCAAAAGTATCACCGGAGACTCCGGGACCTGACCAGCTTCCACCGGGTGGTGAAGCAGAAAGATTGACAGGAGAATCATTAACACAAAGATCTTGTAGCTGAGGACATATCAACAATGGGATTTCAAACACTTCCACTTCCACATCGCATGAATTTGTGCAACCGTTCTCATC
>JBJHCA010000137.1:0-4036 GCA_050485785.1 Saprospiraceae bacterium
GATACGGTGATTCGCATCAATCTATCGGGAATTTTTTACGGTATGCGATACCAGATACCGGCCATGAA
The DNA here is from genome assembly GCA_050485785.1 of Saprospiraceae bacterium. Classification (GTDB taxonomy): domain Bacteria; phylum Bacteroidota; class Bacteroidia; order Chitinophagales; family Saprospiraceae; genus JBJHCA01. The sequence continues at coordinate 69 of JBJHCA010000137.1, forward strand.
AGAATCCGGAGGCGGTACAATTGTCAACATCACATCCATACTGGGCATGGTGGGCACCCGAAATGCGCCTGCATACGTGGCATCCAAGCACGGTATTATAGGGCTTACCAAAACTGCCGCACTGGATCACGCTGCGGATAACATCAGGGTGAATGCGCTGGGCCCCGGGTACATTTTAACACCGCTGCTCACCAATAACCTCAGTGAGGAGGCCCTGAAAGCGGTGGAGGGCTTGCATCCGCTGGGCAGGCTGGGCACTTCAGAAGAAGTTGCAGAGCTCAGTTTGTGGCTCAGCAGCGAAAAGTCCTCGTTTGTTACGGGTGCCTATTATAATGTGGATGGCGGATATCTTGCTCAGTAACTGAGTGACTTCACATAGCTGTTGTTGGCATAGTTCACGTATTTTTATTGATGTCTTTTTGTTGATCCGCCGGAGGCGGATTGAATAGGGCTCAGTTCCACAGTACCTTGGGGTTGCCTTGTCCTTATTTTTTTTGAATTAGCGATCTCAAAAACTCAGGACCCGAAGTACCTCCGGATAAAAACAGTTTCGTGACTTCTATGTGCCAGGTGTGACCGTTGTATCAGGGCAATGAGGCGAAAACTTTTCTTTTCGGGTATCAGGCTGAATGAGGGCAACACAGTACAACAAAGAGTGATCCAAAATAAAAGAGAAAAAGTGTTTAAGGGTCGGTCCAATCCGGGAAAAAAGCATCGGGATAGTGTTGAATATCAGCGCGGCCGCCAGGATGATTGGTCTGATTAACCAGGTTTACAGTGATCAGGTCAAACCGGAACTCTCCTTCATAAGCGGTGGCATCGCTAAAAATGGAGGCAGCGTGGAGGAGTCGGTCAATTTTATGACGGGAAATGTATTCCCCGGGATGCCGGGAGTGCCCGGTGGTGAGGGTTTTAACTTCCACAATCACCGTGATGTCACCAATGCGGGCAATGATATCGATTTCGGCTCTGCCCGCTCGCCAGTTGCGGTGAAGGATAGTATATCCCTGCCGGCGGAGGAAAGCTGCTGCCAATGCCTCACCTTTGCGACCGGTTTGTAGATGTTTAGCCATAATTTTTGGGTAATTTTGCCACCGCTTAGTACGAAATTAAGAAATATGATGGAACAACTGGTGCAGGAGTATCCCTCGCATATACGTGAAATGGCAGCCCGGGTCACTGAAAATCCGCTTCCTGCACGAGAAAGCTCATTTAAAAATATCCTGATTGCCGGAATGGGTGGCTCGGCCATGGGGGGTACATTGATGGCAGGATGGGCTGACAGGTCGGGAAGCATGCCTGTACACATTGTGCGCGGATACCGTATTCCCGAATGGGTCACCGAAGAAACGCTGGTGATAGCCAGTTCATACAGTGGAAACACGGAGGAAACGCTTACGGTATTTGGGCAGGCTGCCAAACGACAGGCTACGGTAATGGCATTATGCGGTGGCGGCCATTTGCTTGAGATGGCTGATGAAATGGGTTTTATACATGTCCAAATGCCATCTGAAATTCCCGCTCCGCGTGCAGCTCTGGCGCATTCAACGGTTGCGCTGACGCATATTCTGGAATGGGCCGGGGCCATGCCTGCAGGCAGTGTTGATAAAATGCTTCAGGCAGCATCCCTGCTGGAGCAGTACGGTGATGAGATCAAAACAAAGGCAGCGCAGATTGCGCCATTGCTGTATGGGAAAATCCCCGCCATTTATGTGGCAGAAGGAATGGAGGCGGTGGCCATTCGCTGGCGGCAGCAGATCAATGAGAATGCCAAACGGCTGGCCTGGCATCATGTGGTTCCGGAAATGAATCACAATGAGCTTGTAGGCTGGCGCGATGATTATCACGGTGTAGCTGCGGTTTTTTTGAAGAGTCGCCATGAACACCCCCGCAATCTGGCCCGCTTTGCATTGACGCGGGAAGTAGTTTCGGAGTTTACGGATACGGTGGTGGAAGTTTTTGCCAAAGGGGAGGGCTATATGGAGCGGGTTCAGTACTTGATCCATCTTGGTGACTGGGTCAGTGTGTTTTTGGCCCGTGAAAGCGGAAGGGATGTAATGGAGGTGAGTGTAATCGATTTTCTGAAAGGGGCTCTCAAAGAGCTGCAGGAGGACAGAGGATGAACAACCGAGAACTGCGGGATGTGAGGTTTTGGGACACCGGCCGCATAGATTATGCCGAAGCCTGGGATGGGCAAAAGAAGCTGATGGCAGAAGTGATCGGCAGAAAACTCCACAACCGCAATCACCCCGATGAAGCTGTGCCACAGCATCACTTTTTGCTTTTCTGTGAACACAATCACGTATACACCCTGGGTAAAACAGGTTCTGCCGCGCATCTTCTGTTAAGCAATGAGGGCCTTGGTGAGCAAAAGGCACAGTTTTTCCACATCGACAGAGGCGGGGACATAACCTATCACGGCCCGGGGCAGATCACCGGGTATCCAATTTTTGATCTGGAGTGCTTTTTTACGGATGTTCACCGCTATGTGAGAACCCTTGAAGAAGCCGTAATTCGCACTATAGCCGGTTACGGTCTTGAGGGCAGGCGGGTGGAAGGCGCATCCGGTGTATGGCTTGATGCCACGGATGACCGGCCGGAGCGAAAAATCTGCGCCATAGGCGTTCATTTAAGTCGCTGGGTAACCATGCATGGGTTTGCCTTTAATGTGAATACCGATTTAAACTATTTCAATCATATTATCCCCTGTGGTATACAGGACAAAGGGGTGACATCAATGCAGGCTGAGCTGGGCGGGGAACAGGATCTGAGCCGGGTAAAACGCGCATTGGTCAGCCATCTGGCTGAGTGCTTTGGCTTCAGATATCGCGATGAAGCAGGGCTGTTTTAGACAGTTTTCACTTGGTTTGTCAATTAATTCCGGACCGATGAGTTAATCCCCATCAATGGCAATTCAACATGATTGTCATGATTTCTCCATTTTTTAAAGCTTGCGTTTAAGTGTACTCCTGCCATTTAACTGTCAACGTTTTGGATAGCTTCTATATACCTCCTCACCAAGCCGGTCTTAGGGCAAACGCTGGTAGAATCTTGTGGATTGTATTTCACTGATGATGTCAGCCTTGGCGGGTTCAGTATCCGGTTTGATAAGGAAAACGGTGTAGTGGATAGGGTTACCCTTGGAGGGATCAACATGGGTAATGGGAATTTGATAGCTTAAGCCATAAAGTTCAAAATGTGCCTCCCAGTGGGTTTCATCAATTTGTTGAATGGCCATGGCTTCCAGTGCAACGTTCAGATCTGTTTTAAAGTGGAGGGTGTCGATAAGTTCGAAAAGCTTGTTTTCAACTATCAGAAAGTAGCTATCCAGGTAATCAGCACAAATGAGTTCCGTAATTATGGCTTTTATGGCCTCAGCTTCTCTGCCCAGATTGATCAGCGCATCTGTTTTGGCATCCAGAATGAAAGCCTGGCGTTTACCCGTATTGGTTGCACTTCCGGGAAATCCCCAATAGCGATATTCCGTTTCAGCCTGTTGAAGCCAATGTAGTTCTTCGGTGTAATTTGAATCCCTGTGAGCCAGAACAGCCAGCGAAATGGCAGCACGATGCTTAAAGTTGGCATGAGGTTCCATTAAACCTCCGATCCAAAAATTGTCCTCCAGGTCTGAGTCCAGAATTTTCTTATACCATTTGCGGGCTTGCTTATAATCTTCAAGCTGGTTGTACACAATGGCCACATTCCTGAAAGAATATCCGTAAATTTCAGAATCCCGGCCCAGTTCGTTGTCTACAATAAACTTCCATACCTCTATGGCTTCTTCAAGGTTCCCCTGTTCATAATGTTCCAGGGCAATGTTGAAGTAATTGAGTACTTCAGAATCGACCTTCTCCTGTGCGCCTGCACCAATGACCAACAACAGCATACCTGCTGTAAGAATGGATGATTTCATGTGTTTGGCATTAAGATGAACAAATCTTATAGGTGCATCATGGGCACCATTAGCT
>JBJHCA010000138.1:0-3455 GCA_050485785.1 Saprospiraceae bacterium
CAACCTGGTTTCAATCGGCTGCAGCTTTGGAGATGAAGTTACTCCCGGAATATTGACCACCCCCATAATTTCGCTCCATATATCATCCGGGGTTTTAATATGGTCACGCCATTGACGGAAATACTCACCATCTGAATCAGGAATGAGCATCCCGACATCTATTTGCTCTGGAGACATGGTTTCATGGTTGTATACCTCTCCGTTCTTCAGTTCAAAATGCCCATCTCTATTAACTTTAAAGCGAAGTTTAGTCCCATTGATATCAGAAACATATTCACTTTTATAGCTGATGGTATTTTCAAACATGGAAATGGGAGCAGGGTCAATTGCCGTTTCTGCCCGACCGGCCTTACCTACTACCATCTCTACTTCGGGAATAGCGGTTACCAGCATATCCAGCTTTTGCAATACTTCCCTGTTTTCTTCCACACCTGCATGAGGCATAGATGTTGGCATTAGCAGGAAGGTTCCCTCATCTAGTGAAGGCATAAATTCCTTGCCCATGCCGGGGAAAGTTGCTGTCATCGCTGACCAACCGGAACTTTCTCTTATATCCCAACCTAATTTCTCCGTTGCTTTTGGAATGATACCAAATACTTTATCGAAACCCATCCATATATTGGCTCCAATTAAAAGAATGATGGCGGGAAGTGTTAAAAACAGTGCTTTATGATCAAGGCACCACATCAGTATTCGGGGATATAGGCGGATGAACAAGGCAAAGCCCCCCAGCACCACTGCAATAATGGTTGCAATAAATAGGAAATTGACTAGCAAACTATTGGAAACACCTAATGGAACCCATTCGACAGTCAGTAGCCAGGCAACCATGGCTACCGTAAAACCGACAAGCATCAGGTTCCGGTGTTTTCCGAATTTTTCCGGAAAATGGTGTAATAATACATTGATTACCCCAAAACCAAAGAGTACCCATCCTGCCCAGTTCCAAACCGTAAATGCTACAATAGGGCCTGTTATTATCAAAAGGTAATTGAAATATTGCCCAAATCGTCCTTTACCTTTTTTCATAGAGAAAATCCAATGGGCAAAAGCGGGCATAATGATGAGCGTAAAAATCAGAGCCGATACCAATGCAAAAGTCTTTGTGTAGGCCAATGGTCCGAAAAGTTTTCCCTCTGCTGCCTGAAGTGTAAAGACAGGTAAAAAACTGACAATGGTTGTGCTTACTGCTGTCAGGATGGCGGAAGCCACCTCTGTTGTAGCGTCATAGACAGTTTTCAGTTTGGATTGGCCATCAGGAGCCTCATCCATGTGACGGAGTATATTTTCATTGAGGATAATGCCCAGGTCAACCATAGTACCTATGGCAATGGCGATACCCGACAAGGCCACAATGTTGGCATCTACCCCAACGTATTTCATAAAAATGAAGCACATCAACACCGCCAGAGGCAACAAAGCGGAAATGAGAATAGAGGCCCTCAGGTTATACAACATCACAATAATGACGATGATCGTAATGAGTATCTGTAAGCTTATTGCCTCGTAAAGTGTACCCAGGGTTTCGTAAATCAAGCCGGTACGGTCATAAAAGGGAACAATAGTAACCTTTGATACCGTACCGTCTTCCAGGGTTTTAGTGGGCAAACCCACGGCTATCTTTTCAATTTCTTCCTTTAAACTATTAATGATTTTAAGCGGATTGTCACCATATCGGGCGATTACCACTCCACCAACAGCTTCGGCACCTGATTTGTCTAGTAAGCCGCTCATATTCCGTGGTTGAGGGCCGATATTGACCTTTGCAATGTCTTTTATGCGAAGCGGTACATTATCCGTGACTTTTACCACTGCCTCGTCCAAATCACTTAGTTTTTTAACATACCCGAGTCCTCTTACAAAATAATCAACCCTGTTGACCTCAATGGTATTGGCACCTACATCGATGTTGCTGTTCCTTACCGCCTGCATCACATCCATGAGGGAAACCCCATGAGCCTTGAGGGCAGCAGGATCGACATCTACCTGATATTCCTTGACATACCCACCTACAGAAGCTACTTCGGCCACTCCTTCCACACTGGTAAGGGCATAGCGGATGTAATAGTCCTGAATAGTGCGCAGTTCGTGTAAGTCCCATCCTCCGGTAGGGTTTCCGTCCTTGTCCCTGCCTTCCAGCGTATACCAATACACCTGGCCTAAGGCGGTGGCATCAGGGCCTAATTTGGGCTGGACACCAACGGGTAAAAGTCCACTTGGTAAAGAGTTAAGTTTTTCCAGTACACGTGAACGGCTCCAGTAAAACTCTATATCTTCATTGAAGATGATATAAATACTGGAAAAGCCGAAGGCTGAACTACTTCGAACGCTTTTTACACCGGGCAAGCCAAGTAGGGCAGTGGTAAGCGGGTAGGTGATCTGATCTTCCACATCCTGTGGAGAACGTCCCATCCATTCAGTGAAAACGATTTGCTGGTTTTCTCCAATATCCGGGATGGCATCTACGGGTACGGGATCACGGGGAAGGAAGCCCACCTCCCAGTTGAACGGGGCTGTAACAATGCCCCAGGCTACAATGAGTAGCAATACGAGAACGGTAACGAGCTTATTCTCGAGAAAGAATTTGATTATGGAATTGAGCATTTTTCATTCAATTTTCTTTAAAACTGGATTGACTTGAGCGCATACAAATGCATGCACTTGTGGCGCAGCATAATGCTATGCCTAGTGAAAGAATTGAATGAAAAGCTTAAATAAGGAAGGATTGAACGAGCACAGGTATGTCACGCTCAATCAGAGGGGGGGAATAATCGTTATACGAATAATAATCAACTGCAGGAGCGCTGAAAAGAAAGGATACCACAACGTAGAGCACTGCGATCATTTGAAAATCAGGAACCGCAACTTTGGTCACTTGCGTAAGATCTTCATGACCCTCAATTACTAAAGTCTGGTCTTCACAGCAACCCTTTTTAGTGACCTGCTGACGTTCGCAATCTGGATCATGCTTATCCGTGGCACAAGGTGATTTCTGTGTGACCATTTCACATGGCTCAGCTCCTGAAAAGAATGCAATGTTCTCCAACTGCCCCATGCAAAAGTGCATCCCAAGGGTGAAGCTCGTGGAACTGAGCAGCACCAAGGCTGAAAGCGTCAGCGGCGCAAGCCGCGGCACCTGGCCTGCCCGTGGAATGCTGCGCTGCACAGCTAATCGACCAAATCAGGGTGAAACATCTGCGCGAAAATTCGTACGACTTCAGCAATTCGGGGGCCAGGGCGCGCGGTGAGGTCATTCTGCGCTTCGGTCAGTTCAACGACCCGTCCGTCAGTAATCGCGCTAAGCCCTTGCCAACCAGGGCGGGCCTGCAACGTCTCTATGCTTTCGCCGTAAGGGGCGCTGGCCAGAATGATCATGACAGGATCCTGCGCGACGATAAACTCAGGGTCAAGCATCGGAAAATCCCCCATCTCTGCCGTGACAATCGTTTCACCGC
>JBJHCA010000139.1:0-3291 GCA_050485785.1 Saprospiraceae bacterium
AGAGAAGTTAAGCCCCTCAGCGCCGATGGTACTGCCCAACCAGGTGGGAGAGTAGGTCGCTGCCAACTCCAACTAAAGCAAAAGCCCCGGTCCTCTTTGGATCTGGGCTTCTTGCGTTTTAGGGAATGTCCTGTTTAATGCTCCATAATGGCCTTATGATTAAGGTCTGACGAATCGTTTACTGTTTATTGTAATTCTGATTCCACAGCAACCCAATCCGTGAAATCCATTAATCTGTGTAATCATTGATCCTGACATAAGGGGAACTATGCTTCTCAAAACTTCTTCAGCTTCTTATTCCGGTTCCTTCATTTCCTTCACATTAGTTTGGGGTGCTTTTCACTTACCATACTGCCACAACCGCTTTGGTGATTTTATCTAAACCGGGGGTTTGGACTGACTTCCATCAGAGTTTTTTTAACAACTCAGAAAAATCATTCTCAGAAATTTCTTAAAGATACGAAATTTTTAATTCTGATATCTTTTACCCAAACACCACAGCGGTTGGCATGTCTCTGCTAACTGGTGGCTTCATAGTTCTTGATGCGCACATTGCAAAGCCTTGGCTGTTCCATTAGGGCTCTTTCCTGTTGTTGCATTGTCTATTGTACTGAATTTTGGCTCTGTCAGTCAAGCTCTATACAATCTCCAATAGGATACCTAGCAATTTATTTTTATCACCAACTCATCTCAATTTTATTAACTATATCATTCCTAAAACATTATACAGATTTGCATGCCCGATTTTGGTTTCTTGCATGGCCAGTAAATTTTTGTTGAGGTGTTTTGCTCATAAGGCTTTGTTGCCGTACTCAAAGTCTCTCCACCCCAAACATATCAATGGCCAATTTATCCGGAAATCTAAACCCGCCAAGGCTGAATCCACAGAAACATTTTCTTAAAAAGAATCCTGCATTTTACAGGAATCCGATATCATTACCGGTGACAACTAAAGCACTAAAACGGGAGTGGGAATTCGAGAATGGATTCCCACTGTTTTCCCGGGGATGTTTGAAAAGCGAAGTTTATGTTTTTTGCTGTGATTACAGTGTTGTCAAATGTACCGGAAATTTCAGGGTAGTGCAGGGTCAACTTGGTTCAAGTATTGACCTGTAAGCTAACAAGATGTATTACCGTTGCGCGCGGATACAGGGGTAAACCGGGCGGTGTATCAGGAACTAATCATCGTGCTCGTGCATCGCAATGCCTGCACCATGGATGAGCCGCTGAAAAATGACCACACAGGCTGCGCCGGTAACAAACATGATCAGCGAGTAAACGGCAGGGGGAATGGCCATCAGCGGGTCATTGAGCAAAGTGGCACTGGCGGCAATGGCAATAGCCAGCGTACCGTTTTGAATTCCCGACTCAATGGACAGTGTTGCCGCTTGCCGTATAGGAAGCCTCACCAGCAATCCGATTAAAAAACCGCTGATCAACATAAATACATTGAGGAGAAAAACCGGTAATCCGGTTTGAACAAAATATGGGATCAGGTTTTCATGGTCTCGCAATACTGCCGCCAGTATTACAACGGCAATAAACAAGGCGGAAGCCGTTTTTACCGGCTTCTCAGCCTTGACAGCCAGGGCCGGTATCCGGGCACGGATATACATGCCGGCAGAAACCGGTATGATGGTGATCACTGCAATTTGCAACATGGTTTGTATCACCGACAGCTTCACTGTTTGCCCCTGATCCATGTACATTTCGAGTGCCAGATTGATGATCAGTGGAATGGTGATGATGGTCACTATGCTGGATATGGCGGTGAGGGTAATGCTAAGCGCGGCATCTCCTCTTGCCAGGTAGGTAAGCAAATTGGAAGTAGACCCGCCCGGACATACGGCTATTAGCACAATGCCTACGGCAATCTCCGGTCTCAGGTCAAAAAAAGACACGATAACAAATGCCATCATAGGTAGCAAAACCAATTGGCAAACAGAGCCCGCCAATACACCCCGAGGCATTACCGCCACTCGTCTGAAATCGCGTACTGTCAGTGACAGGCCCATACCCAGCATAATCACTGCCAATGACAAAGGAAGGAGAATTTCCAGCAGGATATTGGTTTCCATTCGGCTTCTTTTTCGTAAAGAAAGGGTAAAGAAACAAAATCGACACGGATATCGGAATATCCATATTAACTTTAGCCTTATAACCGGATTCCATCACCTTATCGCAATGTACTGCCCATGGAAATCAGACCACTTACGGCTTCAGAAGTAGGCACCTTGGCATGTGGCCTGGCCCTGCAGGAAGGCTGGAACCCCGGTGTCAACGACGGCAGCTGTTTTTATCAGGCAGATCCAGGAGGCTTTCTCGGTGGCTTTATTCAGGGCGATCCGGTAGGGTGCATTTCGGCCGTGTGCTACCCTGAGCAGTTTGCTTTTTTAGGCCTGTACATTGTACGCAGTCATTTTCGTGGTCAGGGCCATGGTATCAGGTTGTGGAGTAGCGCCATCAGCAGAATGGAAGGCTGTAATATCGGCCTTGACGGCGTGGTGGCTCAGCAGGACAATTACCGGAGATCAGGGTTCAGCTTAGCGCACAGAAATATTCGCTATGCCATGGTCAATCCCGGAACCGAACTTCCCGACCATTGCCGCCTGGCTGTTAACAGTGACCTGCCCGATCTCATGCGCTTTGACCGGATGTTTTTCCCATCCTCCAGGGATGCATTTTTGAGCCACTGGCTGAGCCGCCCGGGTACAGTGTGCATTAGCGGCTATACTTCGGGTTCGTTGTCGGCTTATGGCGTGGCCAGGCCGTGCTACCGGGGCTACAAGATCGGTCCCTTGTTTGCGCTTGATCCGCATTCCGCGTTCAGCACTTTCCGTGGGCTATTGTCACAGTTGCCGGTAAAGGCCGCATGTTTTCTGGATGTGCCTGAACCCAACCGGCATGCTCTCAGAATTATTAATCACTTCAATATGAAACCCGAGTTTGAAACCGCCAGAATGTATACCGGGCCCCTGCCTCAGGTTAACTGGGAAGGGGTGTATGGCATTACCACTTTTGAACTGGGTTGAGCTATGGCCAGTAACACGCAGCAATGGGAAAGTGCACTCAGTGAATACCATGAACGGTATGATGACACTATGGATAAGATTTTGGGATATCATTTTGTTGAACAGGCCATCCGGCCTGTTGATGGCAAAAAGATCCTCGATTTTGGCTGTGGTCCCGGTAAGTTCGCCGTCTACCTTACCTCCATGGGAGCCCGCGTCACCGGAGCCGACCATGCTCAAAAAGCCATTGACATAGCCCAAAACCGCCCAGGCTCCGGAG
>JBJHCA010000140.1:0-2940 GCA_050485785.1 Saprospiraceae bacterium
GCCTGGCTGCACTTATAGCCATGGGCTGGACTTCTGTAGGAGGTGGTGCTGCCAATGTTTATGCAGCCGGAGCTCATACATTGCCTTCAAGGGCCATCAGCTATAACTTGTATAGTACGGGTACCGTAGCGCAATGTACGCTAACCACGCCACTCATCGGCCCACTCCCGGATTCTGCTGTGTTTAGCTTTGATTACCGTTATGTCAACTGGAGCGCTGGTACGGTGGCTACCATACTCGGCGGTGATTCCCTCAGGGTTCAGGTTTCTGTGGATTGCGGGCAAACGTGGACTACACTGCACACAATTAACAGCAGCAATCACACACCCACTACTGACATGACCAATGTTGTGATCAGCATGCTGGACTATGAAGATGAAATAGTTCAGATGAGGTTTATAGGCCACAGAACGCAGGGTGATTACTGGCTCGATATGGATAACATTAATATGGAACGCCCCTGGAACTTTGACATCATGCCACTCGAGATTGTTACGCCAAAATTGTCCGGTGAATGTGGTGATGAAGATATGGAGATCCAGGTGACCATTGTCAACCTGGGTATACAACCTACACTCATTATCCAGGTTAACGGGGTTGTTGAAAAAGACGGCGAAACCTGGCCTCTGCAGGGCTTTTCTGTGAACCCGCTTGAATTGGGTGAAATGGATACCGTGTCAATAGGCAGTTTTAATTCATCTGCCGGTGGTGATTACAATGTCACGATCTACACAGTATGGGGCAATGATGAAAACTCATCCAACGACACATTGCACCGTGTCATTTCCACCTACAGTATTTTGGCACCGGAAATTGAATTGCTCTCATCAGAAGTCTGTATTGACCAAAGCGCAACCCTTGTAGCTGTGCCTGAAGGGCCCAATACTAATTTTACCTGGTATGCCACCGAGACGGATACCGTTCCGCTGTTTACCGGCGACACATTTCAAACGCCTCCGGTGGAAGGCCCGGTAACTTATTATCTGGGAGTAACATCCGGGGCTGAGTACAATGCAGGAAAAGAAACCCTTGAAGCCAATGCCAGTGGAACCGGGGGCGGAGTGGGTTCCTACCTCGTATTTAACGCACATACCGATTTTATCCTTCAAACGGTGGACATCTTTCCCTATGGCACCGGACCAGGAACAGTGACCATTGAACTCAGGGATTTGAGCAATACCGTTTTGGCCAGTCAGGTTGTCTCCGTTACCGGTTCGACGTCGGCCACATCGCCGGCACAAACGGTGGCTCTTGGCTTTGAAGTAATGGGTGGCGCTTCCTATCGCCTGGGTGTCGGATCGTGGACCGGAGGCGTAACCAATATGTTCCGCGACAACACCAATCTGTTTTTCCCTTACAGCATTCCCGGGGTTATTGATATTACTGAATCCAATCTGGGAACCGGATTTTACTACTTTTATTACAACTGGAGCCTGCTTACCGGATCGCCATGTGAGCGTCCCAGAGCCTCCATTACCCTGGAACCCGGTGAATCACCCGAGGCAGCATTTACCTTCGAGTCTCAGAATCTGATAGTCCAGTTTACCAACAATTCACAAAATGCCACCGCTTATCACTGGGATTTCGGTGACGGCTTTGTGTCAACCGATGAAGAACCTGCACACGTATTCGATGCGCCGGGAACCTATACGGTTTGCCTTACTGCTACCGGCGATTGTGGCGATCATCAGCATTGTGCCGAAGTTACCGTGATCTGCCCGCTTCCTCAATCCGCATTTAATTATCAGCCTGACGGCGGGACAGTGAGTTTTTTCAACAATTCCACACTGGCCGACAGCTATTTATGGGACTTTGGCGATGGCAATACCAGTACCGAGGAAAATCCGGTTCACATGTACGATATGAACGGTGAGTACGAGGTATGTCTTACGGCCATCAGCGATTGCGGAGAAACCACTGCATGCCATACACTGACCATTACTTCCGTTCACCCGGCTATTGCGCCCGGGTCGCTGGTATTAATTCCCAATCCTAACACCGGCATATTTGCGGTTAAGTTTGCACTCATCAATCAGGCAGAGCTCGATCTCCGCGTGGTGGATGTCACCGGTAAACAACTGTACAAAACCCAACTGAACACAGCAGGTGAAGTCACCGTTCCAATCACCATGGATTATCTGCCCGCAGGCATGTATTTCGTGCAGATCCACATTCACGGCGAACAAGCGGCAGTAATGCGGTTTGTCCGGGAATAGCAAAATACGCGTTGTACAATTCACAGTTATCAAAGGGTTGCAGGCATAGCGCTTGCAGCCCTTTTTTATGGCAGTAGGGGAGTGGGGGATGATTTTACATGTCTTTTTGTGGCTGCCTTCGGCAGTGTAAAGATGTCCCTCCGTTTCTCGCTCAAATAGCCGGGCTCTCCCGGGCACAGCATTGGTTAGCGCCCATTGTTTCAGCTATGGCTTTACTTGAGGTGCAGTACAATTCATTTCAACATGATTGAGAATCGGCAATGCGCGCTGGTTTATGAGTGAATCCGGCAACTTTGGGTTTGGGAACCAAGATATTGTTGCAATTTTTTTGCCACCGTTAAACCATAAAAATGATTTGAATGAAGTAAGTCCCTGACTTTAACCAGGGAAACGGTAACCGAAGTAGAAGCAAGGGTGTAAAACCAGACGATCAAAAAGTAAGGAAAATTGTTTCCCTGCTGATTTTAAGTTCAAGTTAATCGAAGAGTAGCCGGAAGTTTGGACATCACAAAATGTGACATATAAAAGTGCAAAAATGGATTGCGAAGCTTACCACATGTTATTACCGGGTAAGGGTTTGACATGCCACCTGTCGAATTCCAACCCAAAAACACCGATCATAATAAAAAATCTCCTATATTCACCTTATGAGCAAAGAATATCAGAAGCACGACCGGTTTATCAAAGCCATGTTTGCCAATGTGGACAATGCCAGGGAGTATTT
>JBJHCA010000141.1:0-2795 GCA_050485785.1 Saprospiraceae bacterium
ATATACGACCCCTTCAGGGTCGTTTTTTTCCCACATTTGGGTCTACAAATATGTGACCCCTTCAGGGTCAATATAATACAACTTTTATATGCTGCAGATTATCCAATCATTGCATATTAGAAACCCGCGCCATCAACATCATTCATAAATAAGGACAACAAACAATACGGACATAGCTAAATGGCAAACCATGCAAAACATGTTTCGGAAAAACAAAATGACAAGCAAAAAAAAAAATATGCACCCCCCTTAGAGAATGGGCCACTGTCAAAACAGGAAAATAAAAAGCCCGGTAAGTCTCAGAAAACCATTAGCCGTCACCGGGAGTTTTGTAAAAAAAACCGAACCATGAAACACACAATAATCCTGGTCAGTTTACTGCTGTGGAGCAGCTATTTGTTGGCACAATGTTGCACATCATCCTCAGCAACACCTGCTTTTGCCATGCTGGGTACATCAGAAGCATTTCGCATGGCTCACAAAGAGCCATTACCCCTGCAGAACATAGAGCTTCAAGGGCGTATTATCAACATGAAGTCAGAAGACGGCAACCATGCTACAGCTTATTTTGTGCCGGCCAGCGAAGATAGTGACCTGTTTGTTTTTGTTTTTCAGGAGTGGTGGGGCCTGAACGATTACATCAAGCGGGAATCAGACAAACTGGCTGCAGCCTTACCCCATATCAACATTTTAGCACTGGACCTGTATGACGGACAAATAGCCACAACGCGGGAAGAAGCGGCATCGCTTATGCAACAGGCAGATGAACAAAGAATACGAACCATTATCAGGTCTGCGGCTGATTTTGCCGGCCCGGAAGCTGACATTGCCACAATTGGCTGGTGTTTTGGCGGCGGATGGTCATTACAGGCGGCACTTATGCTGGGCGATCAGGCCAGGGCCTGTGTTATGTATTATGGCATGCCTGAAACCGATACTGATATTCTTGGAAACCTGGTTCCGGATGTGTTGTTTATCCACGCAGAGCAGGACAAGTGGATCAATAACGAAGTAGTGGCGTCCTTTGAAAAGGCTATGACTGCGGCCAATCAACCACTGGAAGTGATTCGTTATAACGAAGATCATGGATTTGCCAATCCAAGCAATCCACGATATGCCCAGGTGGCCGCTGATGATGCCTTCAGGCGAAGCGTAGCGTTTATCGGACAAAGATTACCGCGCTGATCTGCGCAGGTGCATGTTCAGGTACCTGTAATGTTCCTTGAGCGCAATAATTGGGAAGGAAGGGTGCTTACATACCCAAACCGGAAAAATGCTACATTCGCAGGGTGTATTCAACCATAGGGATATTCTGTTTCGCGCTTTTAATTTGTGCTCTGCATACGGCCGGTGATCTGTATGGACAGACAGTCCACCACTTTGCTGCCGGACCGGGGATGCTGTCGGCAGCAGACCGCGACCTTGGATTTTCCCCGCTGATCTACCACGGATTGATTTGGGGTGGCCGCCTCAGTTATTACCGGGAATCCACAAACAGAGCCAACGAAGTGGAACTTTCCGCCTATTCAGGCACACTCACTAACCAGTACGATAATACCATGAGCACATTCACGGGCCGCTTGAATGCATTCCGATGGTATATCTCCAAATCAGATCAACAAGTACCGATTGTTTGGGGCTGGAGCAACCAAAACAGCCTGCTGGTTCGCCACCACCAAAGCTTTTCCAATTTCACCCCACGATTTAATTACCTCACTACCTTTGGCCCTGCAATCAGTGCTGCACATCATTTCAAAGCAGGCCAACGCCTGCATCTTACCATCAGCGGACGAGTGCACATGCAGTGGATAGGTTTTGGCTTCCACTCTTCGTATGTCAATTCCAACCTCCGGGGTTATGAAGACGGAGAGGCCAATCTGGCAACCATTCTCTTTCGGTCCGCAACGCTGTTTTATCCCGTGGTACACTGGCATGCCGGGTTTTCGCCTGCATTGGATGTAAAACTGGCTGCCCACCGCATCCGGCTGATGTACGCTTACGAGTATCTTCGATTGCGCAATGCTCACGAATTTACCGGCAGCAGAGGAGAGTGGTCACTTTCATTCATTTTTGCGCTATGACGGGAAGTATGGATTTTATCAGGGAACATTTGTTTGGCAGAGTTTGGAGTGTTATTTTATATAGCACTTTGTTGTGCATTGTCTTCCCGGGTTGCGAAAGGCATTTGTTGTCTCTTGACCCGCAACCCGGCAACCTGACAGTATTTGACCACCTTTGGGACGACGTTTACCGGAGGTACAGTTACTTTGACCTGAAAGCCATCGACTGGCATGCTGTACAAAGTACATACCGCCCATTGGTTAGCGATCAGCTTTCCGAATACGAATTGTTTGATCTGCTGGCCGAAATGTTATTTGAACTTCGCGACGGTCACGTCAATCTGACCTCCTCATTTGACCGAAGCCGCAACTGGCAATGGTATCTCGACTATGAAGTCAATTACGATCACCGGATTATTGAGCAAAATTATCTGGGCACAGATTACCGCATTACTGGCCCATTGCTTAATCAAATGATTGACAGTGTTTTGTATGTCAATTACCGCTCATTCAGCGATAACATCACACAAAGTCATCTGGATGCCATAGTAGAGCGTGCCACAAACTCCCGGGGCGTCATCATCGATGTGCGGAGCAATGGCGGAGGCAGTATGGGAAATGCCTACCGACTGGCATCGGCATTTGCCCCACAGCAGGTTGTTTTTGCCCGGGAACGGATCAAAACCGGTGCAGCCCCTGATGATTTTTCGGCATGGTGGGATCTTCGCTCCGGTC